>NZ_JBFTZS010000601.1:0-2210 GCF_056406675.1 Caulobacter sp. P1_B12_2
GGGTCGGATCGCCCAGCAGCCAGGTCGGACCCGGCGGCTTGACCGTGCAGGTCAGGACCAGGCCCTTGGCCTCGGCCGCCTGGCTCCAGTGCTCGCGGATGTGTTCGACCTTGGCGGCCAGGTCGAACGGCACGCTTTCCAGGTCCAGCTTGCCGGCCTCGATCTTGGAGACGTCGAGGATGTCGTTGAGCAGGGTCAGCAGCCCCTCGCCGGAGCGCCGCAGGATCCGCACCTGCTGGGTCTGGCGGGGCGACAGCTGCTCCATCTCCAGGGCGCGGGCCATGCCCAACACGCCGGTCATCGGCGTGCGCAGCTCATGGCTCATCAGGGCCAGGAACGAGGTCTTGGCCTGGTTGGCGGCGACGGCCTCGGCGCGCAACGCCTCAAGCGCAGCCGCCTGCCGGCGGTTGGCCAGGCCGGCGCGCAGGCTGTAGACGGCCGACATCACCGCTCCGAGGGCCACGAAGATCTGCTCCTGACCCCTGAAGCCGGAGAAAAAGCCGCAGAGCACGATCAGCAGGACGGCCGGTCCGCCGCCGATCATGGCCAGCATCACCTTGGAGCGGGCGGCGAAGGCCTGGGCGTGGGCCAGTTGGGCGGCCAGCAAGCAGATCGCGGCCATGCGCAGGCCGGGCGTGCCCGGGAACCACAGCATTAGCACGAAGGCCCACCAGACCAGGTTCGTCCACACCACGGCCAGGAAGTAGAGCAGCCGCTGGCGCGCCGTCGGGCGCTGGCCCCGGCGCTGCGGGCTGGCGGTGATCCAGGTGGAGACCTCGGCGACGACCAGGGCCGCCGTCCAGGCCAGGGTGATCCCCCAGCCCAGGCAGAAGCCCGACAGCACCACGCAGAAGGCGGACGCGACCAGGCGAAGGCCCAGGGTCGGCAGAGAGGTCACGGTGACGGTGTCCATGCCGTCGTCCAGCCATGTCGAGCCGTTGGCCACGCGTTCCCTCCCCAGTTGAACGAACGTGTTCAGTCATGGCTGGGACGGCAGGTCAAATGAATTTGCGAGATAGTCGCATCAGGTGGCCGGTCCGAAGGTCAAAGCCGATCCGGGCGAGGTCGGCGCGCGCGCCTAAGCCTCCAACTCAAGCGCCTCGTTGATCGCCCCAAACAGTCCGTGGATGGTGATCGGCTTGGCCAGGTGCAGGTCGGCGCCGGCCGCCAGGCAGGCCTGGACCTGGTGGGGCATGGCGTTGGCGGTCAGGGAGATGATCGGGGTGCGCGCCAGGCCCTGTTCGCGCTCGCGGGCCCGGATGGCGGCGGTGGCGGCCAGGCCGTCCATCACCGGCATCTGGGTGTCCATCAGGATCAGGTCGAACGGCTGGGCGGCGAAGGCGGTCAGGGCCGCCTGGCCGTCGGGGGCGATGGTCAGGTCCGCGGCGTCGCCCAGCATCAGATCGACGACCTGCTGATTGGTCGGATGATCCTCGGCCAGCAGGATCCGCAGGCGACGCGCGATCTGCGGCTGGTCCGCGGTCGGTTCCGGCTTCGCCTTGCAAGGGCAGCTCGCATCGCCTTCGCATGCGCCCAGGATCGCCTGGAAGGTGAAGGTGGCCCCGTGTCCGGGCCGCGCCGCGCAGGCGATGTCGCCGTCCATCAGTCGCGCCAGGCGCCGGGCGATCGGCAGGCCCAGGCCCGAGCCGCCGGCCTGGCGGGTCACCGAGCCGTCGGCCTGCTGGAAGCGTTCGAACAATTGGTCGCTGCTGGCTGGGTCGAAGCCCTCGCCGCTGTCCTGAACCGAGACGCTCAGGGCCACGCCGCCGCCGGGTGCGGAGGTGGTCGAGGCGTGGACGTGCACGCCGCCGGCGCTGGTGAACTTGACGGCGTTGCTGGTCAGGTTGGCGACGATCTGGCGGATGCGCAGGGCGTCGCCTACCACCTGGTCGCGGAAACCGTCGGCGAAGCTCAGCTGGAAGCCGAGGTCCTTGTCGCGGGCCACCGCCTCGAACACCGCCGCCGCGGCGGTCACCGCCTCGCGCAGGTTCATCGGCTCCTCGACCAGCTCCAGCGCGCCGGCCTCGATCTTCGACAGGTCGAGGATATCGCTGAGCAGCAGGTTCAGGGTGCGGCCCGAGCCGAGGATCACCGACATCATCTCGCGCTGGCGCGGGGTGAGGGTGCTGCGGCTCAGCACCTCGGCCATGCCGATCACCCCGTTGAGCGGCGTGCGGATCTCGTGGCTCATATTGGCCAGGAACTCGCTC
>NZ_JBFTZS010000602.1:0-2205 GCF_056406675.1 Caulobacter sp. P1_B12_2
GGACCCCTCTCTCCGCCGCAGGTGCGGATGGGTGGCGCGCCGGCGCGCCAAAGCACTTCACGTGCGGGCTGAACCAGGGGTCCCGGGCACAAGGCCCGGGATGACGGCTGAAGGGCGGGGCTTAGCCGTCCCACCCCCTGCGCCCAGCCGGACCGCCCCTCGGCGGCCAGGCCGCGCCCTGAAATCCAGGGTGGCGAGCCTGCTCTGGGGTCTGACCGTGTCAAGGGTTTCAGGACGTGGTGTCATCCGCTGAGGGGCGGATGGGTCTGGACATGGAGACAATCGCTTGTGAGCGGCCTCAACCGGAGCAGGGTAGATTCGGACGGACTCCGGCGCATCTAAAAGTCAAGATGCTTGTTGACATTTTTTGCAATTGAAGTATTGTGGTGGAGTAGTCTGAAACTGGGCATGACCTAGAAGTAGGACCGCACCTGGGAGGAGCCTTTGGCTCCTCCCCCTTCCTCCCCTTAAAGCAACACCATGCCAAGACCGTTTGCGGTGCTTGCTCGTTTGTTTAAAACGGGATCCAATCTGTTGTAGTAATGCGTCGCACCGCTCTTCTTCACAAATGAACAAGGGTTGAATTTTTGGTGCAAGAAATACGCACAGACGTCAGCGGATTGTATGAAATAGCTTCTAGAAGAATCTTTGGGATAAGGATCTTCAACGATGCTCACGATGGGGATATTACGCGGCACTCCGCCAAATCGACTGGGTATAGGGTTGTAGACACTCATCTTGCGAACAAGGCTGGTAAGCTTCCTGCCATCGGTGTTGTCGACAATTAAAAGGCCCTTGTCATTGCGATGACCACCAGGAAAATTTCCATAAGAAATAGTGTTTTCAAATCTTTGGAAGAGCGTGCGCCAGGCGGAATCGAAGACATCGTAGGGAGCCAATTTTCCCTGTTTGTCGACAATGACCCCAGTCACTGACACAAAATGCATTTTTGCCAGTTCATCTAGATAGTTACGAAGGATGGCGAGCCGAGAATGGCGTGACAGGTTCGGTACTGGCGGCCGCCTTATATATTCCGACGCATGAATCTCAGTTCGAACAGGCAGCCCGTGAGCTGCCCGCATGTTTTGCCTGAAGCCCACGAGCGCCGCGTGGAAATCTCGCCATCGGCTTTCGTGGACCGTAATTCCAGTTAGGGCGAAATATCGCGTTGGAGATCCAACGAGGCCGGTATCACCGCTCTCATCGACGTACATAATATACATGTGGAGACGGTAGCACGATCGAGTTCGCCATCAATGGTAGAGCTGCGGGCGGAGAGCTCAATTTTCTCGCGGCTGGCCCTTACTCCGCCGCCCCCTACTCCCCCGCCCCCTCATACGCCGCCATCATCGCCATATTCAAAATCTTCGACACCGACGCTGACAGCGGCGCGATCTGCACCGGCTTGCCGAGCCCCAGCAGCACCGGCCCGATCACCGTCGCCCCGCCCAGCGACTGCACCAGCTTGGTCGCGATCGAGGCCGAGTGGATGGCCGGCATGACCAGGATGTTGGCGCTGTCGGTCAGGCGCATGAACGGGTAGTTGGCGCGCTTTTCCGGGTCCAAGGCCAGTTCGGGCGGCATTTCGCCCTCGTATTCGAAGTCGACGTCCATCTCGTCGAGCATGGCCACGGCCTCGCGCACCTTGTCGGAGCGCTCGCCCATCGGGTTGCCGAAGGTGGAGTAGCTCATGAAGGCCACGCGCGGCTTGAAGCCCAGGCGCTTGACGGCGCGGGCGGCCTCGCAGGCGATCTCGACCATGTCGTCGGCGTCGGGCAGCTCGGTGACGTTGGTGTCGGCCACGAAGACCGTGCGGCCCTTGGCCAGCACCACCGACATGCCCATGATCCGCCCGCCCGGGGCCGGGTCGACGACGCGCAGCACCTCTTCCAGGGCCTGGTCGAAGCTGCGGGTGACGCCGGTGACCATGCCGTCGGCCTCGCCCAGGGTGACCATCGAGGCGGCGAAGCTGTTGCGGTCCTGGTTGATCAGGCGCTGGACGTCGCGCTTCAGATAGCCCTGGCGCTGCAGGCGGGCGTAGAGGGCGTCGACATAGTCCGGATTGCGGTCGCTGAGGCGGGCGTTGACGATCTCCAGGCCCGCCGTCTCGGGGTCCAGCCCCACGACGCGCATGTTCTCCTGCACCAGGTTCTCGCGGCCGCAGAGGATGGCCTTGCCGTAGCCGCCGGTCTGGTAGGCGTAGGC
>NZ_JBFTZS010000603.1:0-2197 GCF_056406675.1 Caulobacter sp. P1_B12_2
CGCTGGAGGTGCTGGTCGCCAACGGCGTCGAGACGCTGATCGACTCGCGCGACGGCTTCACCCCGACCCCGGCGGTCTCGCACGCCATCCTGCGCCATAACCGCACGCACCCGGGCCAGGCCGACGGCATCCTGCTGACCCCGTCGCACAACCCGCCGCGCGACGGCGGCATCAAGTACAACCCCCCTTCCGGCGGCCCGGCGGGGGGTGACGCCACCTCGGTGATCGCCGCCCGCGCCAACCAGTTGCTCGAAGGCGGGCTGAAGGACGTCAGGCGCATCCCGTTCGAACGCGCCCGGGCCGGCGCCGGGCGCTACGACTTCCTGGCCCACTATATCGACGACCTGCCCACCATCCTGGACCTGGACGTCATCCGCGCCGCCGGCGTGAAGATCGGGGCCGATCCGCTGGGCGGGGCAAGCGTCGGCTATTGGGGCGAGATCGCCGACCGCCACCGGCTGGACCTGACCGTGGTCAACGACACCGTCGATCCGCGCTGGGCCTTCATGCCGCTCGACAACGACGGCAAGATCCGCATGGACTGCTCGTCCGGCGCGGCCATGGCCAACCTGATCAACGCCATGGCCGGCGGGGCGGGCTATGACGTGGCCACGGGCAACGACGCCGACGCCGACCGCCATGGGATCGTCACCCCCGACGGCGGGCTGATGAACCCCAACCACTACCTGGCCGCCTCGATCGCCTATCTGTTCGCCAACCGGCCGGCTTGGGGGCCCGACGTGGCCGTCGGCAAGACCCTGGTGTCGTCGTCGATGATCGACCGCGTGGTCGCGGGCCTGGGCCGCCGCCTCTTGGAGGTGCCGGTCGGCTTCAAGCACTTCGTGCCGGGCCTGCTGGACGGGTCCGTCGGTTTCGGCGGCGAGGAGTCGGCCGGGGCCTCGTTCCTGCGCCGCGACGGCACGGTGTGGACCACCGACAAGGACGGCCTGCTGCTGGCCCTGCTGGCCGCCGAGATCCAGGGCAAGACCGGCCAGAGCGCCAGCCAGCTTTATACGGGCCTGACCGAACAATACGGCGCCCCGTCCTACGCCCGCATCGACGCCCCGGCCAACCGGGCGGAGAAGGCGCGGCTGGGGGCGCTCGCGCCCTCCGACGTGTCCGCGAAATCGCTGGCCGGCGAGCCGATCACCGCCATCCTGACCGCCGCTCCCGGCAACGGCGAGGCGATCGGCGGCCTGAAGGTCACGACCCAGAACGCCTGGTTCGCGGCGCGGCCGTCGGGGACCGAGGACGTCTACAAGATCTATGCGGAGTCGTTCCTGGGCGATGATCATCTCAAGTCGGTGCAGGCCGAAGCGCGGGATGTGGTGGCGACTGCCTTGAAAGGCTGAAGCGGCGATCCCTTGCCCCCTACGGACCGCTTCGCGGTCGTCTTCCCCCACAGGGGGAAGAGGTGCTTGGCGCGGCGGCCTCCGCCCCCYMYGGGGGCGGACAGRCSGCGAAGCSGYCAGGTGGGGGCAAGTGTTSGCGGGCACGRCTTYTCAAGCTCACGCCTTCGGCTGTGAGCKGATCGGAAAGGGTCGCGGAGCGCCGGACACCGTCCGGAGTGTTTTAGAGAAATACCGTTTCGACGAAGCCTKSCGCTCCGCGCCAYCGTTATYCGCCAGCCCTCAACGCTAGGCCCTGTTRGRGCCGCGCCTTGGAGCCCGCGACGGGCGGGTCAGGCCAACGCGCCTGATCCCGGACCGCGAGCGTCGTCCGCCCGCCTGCTGCAAAGTCGGCCCCCAACCAACGCTGTATCCGTGTTCCGYGCCCAGCCGGCACCAGATGGATGGGGTTTGATCCTGCCAAACTCACGCGACAGAACCGCCGACAGAGCTCCCCGCTCGATCGCCCCYCGCCGCCGCATCGGTCGCTGGCCATGCGCCCTTTCCCTGCGTCGAGGTGAGWYMAGGATACGGSMGGTTTGGAGRGTGGGGACAAGATCGGGTCGAGAAAGTTCAGGGYGTTGAAATCRCYGGAGTTTGYTYGCYGYACGCTSAGCATAAGCGTCTCAAAACCCTCTCCCAGAGGGAGAGGGCGGGGCCCGCCGCGAAGCGGTGGGAGGATGAGGGGTTTAGACGTCAGACGGCGTGCCGGCAGGGCGTCGGTGTGAAATCGGACAGGGTGAAACCTCTCACCCTCCCACCGCTTCGCGGCGGGCCCCTCCCTCTCTCTAAGAGAGAGGGATCCCGAA
>NZ_JBFTZS010000604.1:0-2194 GCF_056406675.1 Caulobacter sp. P1_B12_2
GTCCAAGTCGTTCGAGGCGGGGATCAAGAGCCAGCTGCTCGACCACCGGGTGATGCTGAACGGCACGATCTTCCACGTGAAGTACGACGACTACCAAGCCCAGGGCATCGACACGATCGGCGGGACGCAGAACTTCCGCCTGACCAATGTCGGCAAGGTGCTGACCAAGGGCGTCGAGGTCGAGGCCACGGCGATCGTCACGCGGGAACTGCGGTTCAACGCCTCGGCGGCCTATGTCGACGCCAAGATCACCTCGTTCCCGAAGGCGGCCTGTTGGCCCGGCCAGACGGCGGCCCAGGGCTGCGTGGCGGGCTCACCCGCGTCCCAGAACCTGGCCGGCGCGACCCTGCCCAACGCACCCAAGTGGAAGCTGAACGCGGGTCTCGACTTCACCCAGCCCATCGGCGACTACGAGATGCTGTTCTCGGCGGCCTATGCCTATCAAACCAAGGTCAACTTCTCGCTGAACACCGACCCCGGCACCGTCCAGAAGGCCTTCGGCACAGTCAACGTCTCGGGCGGCTTCCGCAAGCCGGGCGGCGGCTACCAGGTCGTGGCCTTCGTCAACAACGTGTTCGACAAGAGCTACGGCGTGAACGGCGCCAACCAGTACGGCAACTTCGGCAGCCAGACGGTCACCGAGCTGCAGCCGGCGCGTGACTTCCACCGCTATGCGGGCGTGCGCCTGTCGGTCTCCTACTAGGGCGTCCTCCCAGGCCCCTGAACGGCGGGCTCTCCGGAGCCCGCCGCTTTTTCTTTCCAAGCCCGGCGGCGGGATTCGCCGTTAGGCTGTGCTCAAAAGACGTAACCAGCAGGCGAGGGCGTACGGATGTCGGACAATTCGCGGAATGACGGTGAAACCCGGCGCGGCCTGGTCACCCGCAGGGGGGCGGTCGGCGTCGCGGGCGGCGTGGCCCTGGCCGGCGTCGCGGCCGGCGTGAGCCAAGCCCAAGCCCAGGCCCGGGCCGCCAAGCCAGGCCCCGCCACGGGCGCGCCCAGCATCCTCTATCCGCACGAGAGCGCCACGCGCTCGACCAAGAGTCTGGCCGCCACCTGGCGCTTCCGCGCCGATCCCAAGGACATCGGCGAGGCCGAGGGCTGGCAGAAGGGGCTCAAGGACTTCCGCCTGATCCCGGTCCCGGCCAGCTGGAACGACATCTTCGACGACGTGCGCAACTATGTCGGCTCGGCCTGGTACGAGACCGACTTCCGCATCGACAAGGGCTGGGCCGGCCAGCGCATCCACCYGCGCTTCGGCTCGGTGAACTACACCGCCAAGGTGTGGTTGAACGGCAAGCTCCTGGGCGGCCACGTCGGCGGCCACCTGCCGTTCGCCTTCGACATTACCGACGCGGTCTCGCTGGACGGCGAGAATGTCCTGACCGTGCTGGTCGAGAACAAGATCCAGCTGGATCGCGTGCCGTCCAAGCCCGACGGCGCCCGCTGGCACATGCACACCGTCCACTTCCCGCAGACCGCCTACGACTTCTTCCCCTATGCCGGCATCCATCGCCCCGTGCTGCTGTTCACCACCCCCGACGTCCACCTGAAGGACGTCACGGTGAAGACCAGCCTGGACGGCAAGGTGTCGATCGACCTGGAGGCCAGCGCGCCGTGGTCGGGCAAGGCCAGCCTGACGATCTCGGACGACAAGGGCGAACAAAAGGGCTCGGCGGTCCTGACCGGCGGCAAGGGTTCGACGGTCGTGGCGCTGAAGGGCGTTCGGCCCTGGAGCCCGGAGGATCCGCACCTCTACACCCTGACCATCCGCCTCGAGAACGGCGCGACGCCTGACGAATACGCCTTCAAGATCGGCGTGCGCACCATCGAGGCCAAGGGCGACAAGCTGCTGCTGAACGGCAAGCCGGTCTTCCTGCGCGGTTTCGGCAAGCACGAGGACTTCCCGATCCACGGCCGCGGCCTGGACGTGCCCTCGATCATCCGCGACTTCGAGCTGCTGAAGTGGATCGGCGGCAACAGCTTCCGCACCTCGCACTACCCCTACAGCGAGGAAGCGATGATGCTGGCCGACGAGCACGGCCTGCTGGTGATCGACGAAACCCCGGCCGTCAGCCTGGTGTTCGCCGACCCGCCCGAGATCCAGGCGGCGCGCTCCAAGCAGCTGCGGCAGGACATCATCGACCTGGTCCGCCGCGACAAGAACCACCCCTGCGTGATCATGTGGTCGTTGGCC
>NZ_JBFTZS010000605.1:0-2192 GCF_056406675.1 Caulobacter sp. P1_B12_2
GGATAAGGCGGATAAGGCGGATAAGGCCAAGGGCGCCGGCTTCACCGGCGGCGTGCTCGACCTGGTCGTGCTGATCGCCCTGGCGCCGGCCCTGCTGGTCGCGGCCGGCGCGCTGGGCGTGAAGCTCGGCGTGATCCCGCTGGCGCTGGGCTACGACCAGATGACCCTGGACTGGGCGCCCAAGGCCGCCATGCTGGGCGTCGCCACGGGCGTTCTGGGCCTGATCTTCGCCCTGTTCGGCGGCTTCACGCGGTTCTGGAAGAAGGCCCTGCTGGCCTTGGCGATCACCATCGCCACCCTGGGCGCCATGGTCGCGATGAACGCCGTGGGCGGCCGCGCCCCGCCGGTCCACGACGTCTCCACCGACTGGAAGACGCCGCTGATGCTGTCGGACGCCGCCCTGGCGGCTCGGGGCGGCGAGGCCCAGACCATCGAGGAAGATCCCAGCCTGCCGGTCGGCTCGCTGGCCTTCGCCGGCCGCCGCGTCGCCGACGTCAACGCCGAGACCTGCGCCGCCGCCCGGCCGCTGGTCCTGGCCCGCTCGCCGACCGACGCCTACGAGGCGGCCAAGGCCGCCGTCCAGGCCGCCGGCCTGGCGATCGTCACCGACGATCCGATGGACGGCCGGCTGGAGGCCACGGGCCAGAGCTTCTGGTACGGGCTGAAGGACGACCTGGTCGTGCGGGTGCGTCCCGACACGGCCGGGGCGCGCGTCGACATGCGGGCGATCGGCCGCGAGCCGGGCGGCGACATGGGCCGTAACTGCCGGCGGGTGGGGGATCTGCTGGCGGTGGTTAAGGGGTAGGAGTTCAGGCCAGCCGGTATTCCGAATCCAGCCCCGGCTCGCCGTCACAACTGACCCGCCCCTCCTTCACCAGCAGCAGCACGTGCGCCAGGACCGACATCGCGGCCGCCGGGTGCAGGCGCGGATCGACGGCGGCGTAGAGCGTCGGGACCATGGCCTTGATCGTGGTCGGACCCTGGGCCAGGGCGGCCAGGACCTGGGCCTCGCGGGCGCGGCGGTGGTCGGCATAAGCCTGGATGAACGGCGCCACGTCGCGGACCGGCGAGCCGTGGGTCGGCCACAGGGTGTCGTATCCCTCGGCCCGCACCTTCTCGAGGCTGGCGAAATAGTCGCCCATGTCGCCGTCGGGCGGGGTGATCACCGTGGTCGACCAGCCCATGACATGATCGCCCGAGAACAGGGCGTTCTCCTCCTTCAGGGCGAAGCAGACGTGGTTGGAGGTGTGGCCTGGCGTGGTCACGGCCCGCAGGGTCCAGCCAGGGCCTTCGAAGACGTCGCCGTCGGCGATCTCGACATCGGGCCGGAAGCCCTCGTCCTCGCCGGCCTCGAGGGCCAACCCATGAACCAACTCGCCAAGGTGTGGCGCGCGGCGGCCGAAGATCGTCGCCCCGGTCGCCTTCTGCAGCGGGCGGGCGAGGGGAGAGTGATCGCTGTGGTGGTGAGTGACCAGGATGTGGCTGACGCTCTCGCCCTCCAGCGCCGCCAGCAGCGCCTGGAGGTGGCCGTCCAGGTCGGGGCCCGGATCGAGCACCGCCACCGTCCCGCGCCCGACGATGTAGGTGCCGGTGCCGACATAGGTGAAGGGGCCGGGATTGTCGGCGATCACCCGGCGGATCAGCGGCGAGACCTGGTCGCAGCGCCCGTACTCGAACTCGATCTCGCGGACGAAGGGGATCATGTCGGTCTCTCGAAGGGGCGGGCGGCCGCGGCGCCGGTCTTGCGGTGACCGACCCGTAAACCTCCCGGAGTATGGATCATGGCCGCCGACGCAGCGATTTTTGTCTCAAAACGGCTCCAGCGCGCGGCCTTCGCCATCCTGTGTCTCATCGTGGCCCAGTTCGTGGTCGCCAGCTGCACGCCCGAACCGGCGGCGATGGCGGCCCGGGTCGCCCTGAGCCACCACTACTAGGCCACGCTTCTCGAGACCGCCCTAGATTCCGAGCACGCCGGCCAGGTCATAGCCGGCGTCCGCGCCCTGGCGCACCAGGGTGGCGCGATCGGCGGCGCCCGACGCGGCCTGGCCCAGGGACCAGGTGACGATCGATCGGGTGCCCGAGCGGCAGAAGGCCAGGACCGGCCCCTCCGCGCCCTCGACCGCGCGACGCACGGCCTCGACCTGGTCGTGGGTCGGCCCGCCCCGCACTGGAATATGCACATAATCCAGGCC
>NZ_JBFTZS010000606.1:0-2172 GCF_056406675.1 Caulobacter sp. P1_B12_2
GCCGAGCCCTGGGCCAGGCGCTCGGCCACGGCCCGCGAAGGCCCGCGCCGCTCGGCCTCGTCGACGAACATCTCCACCCGCGCCGCCATGCCGCCGTGCAAAGGCCCCGACAGCGCCGCCAGGCCCGCCAGGGACGCGGCCGCCAGCGAGGCGCCGGTCGAGGCCGCCACCCGCACCGCGAAGGTCGAGGCGTTCAGCTCGTGGTCGGCCAGCAGCACCAGGGCCCGGCGCACCAGGTCGGCGGCCTGGGCGTCCAGCGACCAGGCGCTGGCCAGCCTTTGGTGGATCGGACCCTCGCCGATCGACCCGGCCACGGCGTCGGCGGCGGCTTCCAGCAGGCCGGCGGCCTCCATCGCCAAGGCCAGCGGCGCGCGGCCCCGCGCCGGCGGGTCGATCCCGGCCCGGGCGGCCAGGGTCGAGAACAGCCGGGCGCGAGGCGTCTCGCCCTTCTTGGGCTTCTTGGGTTCAGGCCCGGTCAGCGGCGCGCCGTGGCCGCCGCGCAGCAGGCGGGCCACCTGCTCCAGGCTGTGCATGCGGGCCAGGTCCACGGCGTCCTGGCCGCGATAGAACAGGCGTCCGCCCTCCACCGTGGTGATGGCCGAGGGCAGCACCGGCTCGCCCCAGGCGATGGCCTCGGCCGCCACGTCGGCGGCGCGCCGGCCCCGGGCCTTCTTGGCCGCCAGGGCCGCGACGTCGGAGGCGCGATAGAGGCTGCGGCGCGGATCGTCGGGATGGGCCGCCGCGCCCACCCGGCCCCGGCTGACATAGGCGTACAGGGTCTGGGCCCGCACCCCCAGCGTCGCCATCGCCTGTTCCGCGTCGATCCATTCGGCCATTTATATTGATTACATTGATCAAGATTGACGATCAAGTACCAAGGGCGTGGATTGGACGGCGAAAGGAGACCTCAATCATGTCCAAGGGTCTTACCGCCGCCCAGCACGCCGGCCATGTCGCCGAAGGCCTGGAAGGCGTCGTCGCCGCCCACACCGTGCTGTCCGACGTCGACGGCCAGGCCGGCCGCCTGACCATTCGAGGCTACGCCGTCGAGGATCTGGCCCATCGCGCCGGGTTCGAGGGCGTGGCCCACCTGCTGCTGGACGGGTTCTTCGACGACCTGCCGTCGGACCTGGCCCCGGCTCTCGGCGCGGCCCGGATCCGCGCCTTCGCCGAGGTCGCCGCCCTGGACGAGGGCCTGGCCCGCCGCGATCCGGTCGAGGCCGTCCGCGCCCTGATCGCCCGCCTGCCCGACGGCGATGGGCTCGACACCGCCCTGCTGCTGATCGCCGCCCCGGCCGTCTTCACCCCCGCCGTGCTGCGGGTCGCCGCCGGCCAGCAGCCGCTCGCCCCCGACGCGGCCCTGTCGCACGCCGCCGACATGCTGCGGATGACGCGCGGCGTTCCGGCCACGGACGGGGAGGCGCGGGCGCTGGACGCCTATCTGGTCACGGTCTGCGACCATGGCCTGAACGCCTCGACCTTCGCCGCCCGGGTCGTGGCCTCGACCCGCGCGGGCCTGACCTCGGCGGTGCTGGCCGGCATCTCGGCCCTGAAGGGCCCGCTGCACGGCGGCGCGCCCGGTCCGGTGATCGAGATGCTGGACGCCATCGGCACGCCCGAAAACGCCGAGCGCTGGATCCTCGGCGCCCTGGCGCGCGGCGACCGCCTGATGGGCTTTGGCCACCGCATCTACCGGGTCCGCGACCCGCGCGCCGACGCTTTGAAGGCCGCGATCCGCCAGCTGGCCCAGACCTCGGGGTCGCTGCCCGGCCGCCTGGCCTTCGCCGAGGCGGTGGAGCAGGCGGCCCTGCGGATCCTGCGCGAGCGCAAGCCCGACCGGGCGCTGGAGACCAATGTCGAGTTCTACACCGCCCTGCTGCTGGAGGCCCTGGGCCTGCCGCCCGCCAGCTTCACCTGCGTGTTCGCCATGGGCCGCACGGCGGGATGGATCGCCCACGCGCGGGAGCAGCTGGCGACGGGCAAGTTGGTGCGCCCGCAGTCGGTCTATGTGGGACCCCGGACGAAGGCGGCGGCGTAGGGGAGCAATCTCCAACATAACAGCCGTCATCCCGGGCCTTGTGCCCGGGACCCCTTTGTCAGCCGCAGGTGCGGATGGGTGGCGCGCTGGCGCGCCAATCTCTCTCACCGTCAGCTGAACTAGGGGTCCCGGGC
>NZ_JBFTZS010000607.1:0-2152 GCF_056406675.1 Caulobacter sp. P1_B12_2
CGCGGGAAGTGCCGCGGGAAGTGCTCGGTCTGGCAGGACGGGCACTCGCGCTTCCAGCCGCCGTCGATGACCTTGGTCTCCTGGCCGCAATTGCTGCACCACCTGTGCTTGCGCCGCCATTCGAACATCGACTTGGCGGTGGCCAGGATGCCGGCGTCGGGCGGCGGCAGCGTCAGGGCGATCCCGCGCAGCTCCTCGAACCGGCCAAGCCCCTTCAGCGAACCTTCCGCCGGGTCGGTCCCGCCCTCCAGGTCGACGGCGAACACCGCGATGTCCTTCCACAGGCCCAGGAACAGCAGACGCTCGGGCGTGCCGGCCAGGTCCTTGGCCATGTCGGCCCGCAGATAGGCGATCTGGGCGCCGCCGACCTTGCCGTCCTCGCCCAGGAGGTCTTCGACCAGCGCCTTGCCGTTCCAGATGGCCACGGCCAGCGAATGCGGATCGTCGGCCTTCTCGGCCAGCCAGGCTTCGTCGCCCCGGCGCTCGCCGGCGCGGTCGAGCGGGTTGCCGGCGAAGATGTTGGTGATGATCGAAAGGGCCATGGCGAATCTTTAGCATCCGCGACGAAGAGTCGTCACCGCTCTAGCCCTTGTGACTTGCATCGCGAGCGATGAGTCGCGATATAGGCCTTGGAGATCGGCGACGGGCGAAGCGCTCGCCAATCTGGTCAGGGCCGAGAGGCAGCAGCCACAACGAGTTAACCTTCGGGTCGTCTGTCGGTCTCCACCTTTCCCCACAATCTGGCGCCATCTGGTCCGCAAGCGCGGGCCGAGCCTTTTGCTGCGCCCTTCCGCACACTACACTCACCCCATGGCCGACCACGACGACCTCACCACCGATTCCGCGCCGCCGTGGGATGAAGACGCTCCCGAGCGCGACGAGAACACCGCCGACATCTTCGGCGGTCCGCCGGCCGAGGCGACTCCGCCCGCTGTCGCGCCTCCCGTGGCCGCTCCCGTCGTCGTCGCTGACGCGCCCAGCGACCCTCCCCAGGAAGAGTCTGGCGCCGCCTACACCGTGCTGGCGCGCAAGTACCGGCCGCGCACCTTCGAGGACCTGATCGGCCAGGAGGCCATGGTCCGCACCCTGGCCAACGCCTTCTCGACCGGCCGCATCGCCCACGCCTTCATGCTCACGGGCGTCCGGGGGGTGGGCAAGACCACGACCGCCCGCCTGCTGGCCCGGGCCCTGAACTACGAGACCGAGACCGTCCACGGTCCCTCGGTCGATCTGACCGTCGACGGCCTGCACTGCAAGTCGATCATCGAAGGCCGGCACATGGACGTGCTGGAGCTGGACGCCGCGTCCCGCACCAAGGTCGACGAGATGCGCGAGCTGCTGGACGGGGTGCGCTACGCCCCGGTCGAGGCGCGCTACAAGGTCTACATCATCGACGAAGTGCACATGCTGTCGACGGCGGCGTTCAACGCCTTGCTGAAGACGCTGGAAGAGCCGCCGCCGCACGCGAAATTCATTTTTGCGACGACAGAGATCCGCAAGGTGCCGGTGACGATCCTGTCGCGCACCCAGCGTTTCGACCTGCGCCGGGTCGAGCCGGACGTGCTGGTCAAGCACTTCGCCAAGATCGCCGCCAAGGAAGGCGCCAAGGTCGAGGAAGACGGCCTGGCCCTGATCGCCCGCGCCGCCGAGGGTTCGGTGCGCGACGGCCTCTCCTTGCTGGACCAGGCCATCGTCCAGGGCGAGCGTGGCTCGACCGTCACCGCCGCCGTGGTCCGCGACATGCTGGGCCTGGCCGATCGCGGCCAGACGATCGCCCTGTTCGAGAACGTCATGAGCGGCAAGCCGGGCGACTCGCTGACCGGCTTCCGCGCCCTTTGGGGCTTCGGGGCCGATCCGGCGGTGGTCATGCTGGACCTGCTGGACCACTGCCACGGCGCCTCGGTGGCCAAGGCGCTTGGTCCGGACGCCCTGACCCTGCCCAAGGAGCAGGCCGCGCGCTTGACCGCGATCGGGGCCCAGACCTCGGCCGGGACCCTGTCGCGCCTGTGGCAGATGCTGCTGAAGGCCCACGAGGAGGTGCGCCGCGCGCCCGACGCCATGGCCGCCGCCGAGATGGCCCTGATCCGCCTGTGCTACGCGGCCGATCTTCCCGGTCCCGAGGAAGCCCTGAAGGCCCTGCGCGACGGTCAGC
>NZ_JBFTZS010000608.1:0-2146 GCF_056406675.1 Caulobacter sp. P1_B12_2
GGTCGCGGGTGCAAGGGTCGGTGGCTCACCCACTTGCCCCCACCTGACCGCTTCGCGGTCTGTCAGCGGCGAGGGGGCGGAGGGCGCCCCTCTTCCCCCTGTGGGGAAGACGATCGCGAAGCGATCCGTAGGGGGCAAGCATTAGCCGCCTAAGCGCCCAAAGGCCCGGGCCCCTCCACCGCCTCCGACAGCGTCGCCCGCATCGTGCAGACCAGCCCCTCCGGCCGATAGTCCATGGTCGCCGCCCCCTTCAGCTCGCCCCGCAGGCTGCGTTCGATCAGGCGCGAGCCGAAGCCCCTGCGGCTGGGCGGAACGACCGCCGGCCCGCCGGTCTCGGTCCAGGTCAGGGCCAGGTCGCGGGACGCCGCGTCATAGGTCCAGGCCAGCAGCACCTTGCCCCCGCCGTTCGCCCCGCCTTCGCCTGACAGCGCGCCGTATTTCAAGGCGTTGGTCGCCAGCTCGTGGAAGATCAGCGCCATGGTCAGGGCCCCGCCCGGGGCCAGCCAGACCGGCGGGCCGTCGATCTTCAGGCGGTCGCAGCCCTCCTCTCCGTCTTGGCGGGGCGGCGTGAACGGCGCCAGGGCCCGCTCGGCCACGTCGCGCAAGCCCGCCCCGTGCCAGCTCTCGCGGGTCAGCACGTCATGCACCTGCGACAGGCCCATCAGCCGGGACTCGAACTTCTCGAAGGCGGTGATCGGGTCGGGCTCGGTCTTCAGGGTCTGGCTGGCCATCGACTGGACGGTGGCCAGGGTGTTCTTCACCCGGTGGTTCAGCTCGTTGATCAGCAGCCGCAGCTGGCCCTGATAATGCTGCTGCTCGGCCTCGGCCTGCTTGCGGGCGGTGATGTTGGAGATGATCACCACCAGGTACGGCGGCCCGTCGCCGGGATCGACCCGCGAGGCGGTGACGTGGACCCAGACCGGGCCGTCGCGGCCGTCGATCCGCCGCTCGACCGTGTAGGTGTCGATGTCGCCCGCGAACAGGGCCTGGCCCTGGTTGACCACGGCGGCCAGGTCGTCCTCGCCGCGCACGATGTCCATGAAGGTGGCGGCCAGCAGCACCTCGCGGTCGCGGCGGGTGATGGCGCAGAAGCGGTCGTTGACCTCCAGGAACCGGCCCCGGGCGTCGACCCGGGCCACGCCCATCGCCGCCTGGTCGAACACCGCGCGATAGCGGGCCTCGGCGGCCTGCAGCCGGTGCCGGGCCTCGACCGCCTTGGTGACCATCTCGGTGTACAGCACCAGCCCGCCCACCCGGCCGTCGTCGGTGCGCCAGGGGGCCATCGACCAGCGCACCCAGTGGACGTCGCCGTTGCGGTCGACATAGCGCTCGCCCTCGTCGTCGCGCAGCTCGACACCGTCGGCCAGCACCTGGGCGTGCTTGTCTCGCCAGAACTGCGGGATCTCGGGAAAGACCTCGTAATGGCGGCGGCCCAGCAGCGGGGTGTCGGCCGGCATGCCCTGGTCRGTCAGGTACTGGCTCGAGGCGGCCAGGTAGCGCATCTGGTCGTCGAAGATGGCGATGCCCATCGGCGCGTGCTTCAGCGCGGTGGTGACGCTGGGCGAGACGGCCGCGGGGGCGTGCTCAAGCTCGGTCGGCGATCGCTCGGCCATCGCGCTCCTTTGCTCGGGCTCGTTCGTCTTGGCGCCATCATGCCCAGGCGAGGCCGGCTGTCGATGGGGCAATCCCGCACAGCGAGACGCTTTATGCGCCGAGCGCCTCCGCCCCCTATGGGGGCGGACAGACCGCGAAGCGGTCAGGTGGGGGCAAGTCTTGGCGGGCACGGCCTCTCGCTCTCACGCGGAAACCCGCTGAGCTGATTGGAAAGGGTCGCGGAGCGCCGGACGACGTCCGGAGTGTTTTCWAATGTGTACCGTTTCGACGAAGCCGAYCGCTCCGCGCCATCGTTATCCGCCAGCKTCCGGTRGGCAGCCCTGTTGAGGCTTAGCCGGACCCGGGACCCGCCGTTTCCAGCAAGTCCCAGCCGCCGGGGGCGCGGGCCAATGGGCAATACACGCGCTTTGTCCCCGTTCGACGCCGACGGCGGGCGGGCTCCCCAACGATGGGAGTCCCCGGACACGCTGAAGTAACCCCCTCCAGCCCAGTCCCGCTCGATCGCCCCCCGCCGCCGCATCGGTCGCTGGCC
>NZ_JBFTZS010000609.1:0-2143 GCF_056406675.1 Caulobacter sp. P1_B12_2
GTGCAGGGCGCCGAAGGCGACGGCCAGGGCGTTGGAGGCCGAGCCCTTGGGCGGCGGCGTCCAGTCGTCGGGCGCGCCGAACGGGCGCTCGCCGATGGCGTCGGGGCTCTCGGGGATCAGCAGCCAGCAGATCGGGGCCATGATCGCGGCGACAGCCGCGACGGTCAGCACCACCGGCCGCCAGCCGCCCTGGTCGGCGATCCAGGCCATGGCCGGCAGGAAGATCAGCGAGCCGGTCGCCGTGGCCGCCGTCAGCAGGCCCAGCATCAGGCCGCGCCGCGCCACGAACCAGCGATTGACGATGGTCGCGCCCAGCACCATGGCCACCGCCCCGCTGCCGACGCCGGCCATCACGCCCCAGGTCGCCACATACTGCCAGCTCTGGGTCATGAAGGCCGACAGCCCGGTCGAGACCGCCATCAGCACCAGGGCCAGACTGATCGTGCGGCGCACGCCGAACGACTGCATCAGCGCCGCCGCGAATGGTCCGGTCAGGCCGTAGAGGAAGATGCCGATCCCGGCCGCCAGCGAGATCGTGGCCCGATCCCAGTGGAAGGCTTTTTCCAGCGGGAGGATCAGCACGCCCGGCGCGGCCCTGAGGCCAGCGGCCGACAGGAGCGCCAAGAAGGTCACGGCGGCCACGACGAAGGCGTAGCGGTTTCCGAGGGCGCGGCGGCCAAAAGCCATGAAAGTCTGCATGCGATGTAACCGATCGGTACGGGGCTTGTCGCCCTGCATACGTACCGGTAAGTAACATCGTCAAGCGCCATGGCCAAAATCGACGAAAAAATCCCCGCCCCAATGAGTTTGGGCGAGACGCCCGAACATCACCTGCCCTACGCGGCTGGACCCCGCGCCGCTGAGCGGATCTTCGAGACCGCGCGGGAGCTGTTCTATCGCGAGGGCATCCGGGCGGTCGGGGTCGACGAGATCGTCACCAAGGCCGGCGTGACCAAACCCAGCCTCTATCGCAGCTTCAAGTCCAAGGATGAGCTGGTGRCCGCCGTGCTGCGCGAGGTCGAGGTCGGGTTCTGGGACCGCTTCGAGGCGGCCGAGGCGGCGTTCCCTGACGATCCCAAGGCCCAGATGGTCGCCTATTTCGAGGGCCTGGCGGCGCGCTCGGGCGGCGCGGACTATCGCGGCTGCGCACTCAGCAACGCCGTGGTCGAATATCCCGACCGCGACAACGCCGGCCGCGCGGTGTCGCAAGTCCACAAGCAGGACCTGCGCGCTCGCCTGCGGGCCAAGGCCGTGCAGATGGGCGCGACCGATCCCAAGACCCTGGGCGACGCCATGATGCTGCTGATCGAGGGCGTCTTCACCTCCAGCCAGATGTTCGACGACGACGACAAGCCCGCCTTGGCCGCGGTCGGGGCGGTAAAGGCCCTGATCGGGGCGTATTGCCCCCAGGAGCGAGGATGACCGCCCATCCTCTCGACCGCGTGGTCTGGAACGCCTTCACCAGCCGGCAGGCGCATCTGGCGCTGCGCGACGGCGCCGCCCTGCGGGTCGATCCCGATATCGGCCTGTTCGTCGCCACGGCCGACCACGCGCCGCGAACCCTGGCCGCCCTCTCCCGCCTGGTCCACGCCCATCCGGGCGAGGTGGGGATCGTCGAGCGCTTCGATCCGCCGCCGGTTCCGGGCACGGTGGTGACGCGCCGCGCGGTGCTGAACCAGATGGTCGCCGAGACCCTGGCCCAGCCCCGGCCGGTCGATTTCGAGATCACGCCCCTGAGCGACGCCGACTCGCCGCAGATGGTGGCCCTGGCCACCCTGACCGCGCCGGGACCGTTCTTCTCGCGCACCCATCAGTTGGGCGAATTCGTGGGGGTGAAGGTCGACGGGCGCCTGGTCGCCATGGCCGGCGAGCGGATGCGGCCCGAAGGCTTCACCGAGGTCAGCGCCGTCTGCGCCCATCCCGACCATCGCGGCAAGGGCTATGCGGCCAAGCTGATGCTTCACGTGGCCCACAAGATCGTCGCGCGCGGCGAGACGCCGTTCCTGCACAGCTACGACCACAACGCCGGGGCCATCGCGCTGTATGAGAGCCTGGGGTTCCGGTTTCGGTGTGAGCAGGTGCTGACGGTGCTGGCGGCGGATCACCAGACCCCTCTCTCTTAGAGAGAGGGAGGGGCCCGCCG
>NZ_JBFTZS010000610.1:0-2129 GCF_056406675.1 Caulobacter sp. P1_B12_2
GGATATGGTCGGTCATGCGGCGCGAGGCGACCTGGACCAGCCAGCCGCCCGGATTGGCCGGAACGCCGCCCTCGGGCCACTGTCGAGCTGCGGCCAGCAGGGCCTCCTGCACCGCGTCCTCACCGGCGGCGAAGTCGCGATAACGATGGACCACGACCGACAGGACCCGCGGCGCCAGTCGGCGCAGCAGGTCCGTCGTCCCGCGATCCAGCGCCGCGAGGCTCACATCTCCTCGCCGCTGGTCCACATCACCCGCCGGACTTCGACGGGCAGGTTCAGCGGCGCGCCGTCGGGACCGGGGCCCTCCGACCAGCGCGAGGCGGCGTAGTAAGCCCGCTCGGCCGCGTCGACGTCGACGATGACATAGCCGGCCAGGAACTCCTTGGTCTCCGGAAAGGGACCGTCGGTCACTTCGGGCGCCGCGTCCTGGCGGGCCCGCACCAGCTGGGCGTCCTGCGGCGCGGCCAGGGCGTGGGTCACGACCATCTCGCCCGAGGCGGTCAGCTCCTCGCGGAACAGGCGCAGATGCTCCATGTGCGCCTGGACGGCCTTCTCCGGCCACTGGTCCATGGACGGCACGTCGCCGCCGGCGCGGGGGTACTGCATCATCAGGATGTACTTCATCGTCGTTCCCTTCGGTTGGAGCGCCGTCATGCGGCGCTTTCGAGGGCAAGTCGGAGCCGTCGGGCCATTCTCGACATGGCGGGCGAGTTTTATCGAGCCCTGTCGGTTCGGTTAGGACATGCGGTCTCGATCAGCGGCGGATAATTATCGTTTGACAGAAAGAAATTTCGGAATGAGTTTGGCGCCATGAGCACCGTCGTCAAACTCAACCCGCGCGCCGAGACCCTCGCCGCCGCCGAAACCGTCGCCCAGCGCCGCGTGCGGCTGGGCAGTCTCGGGCTGGTCTGGCTGTTCACCGGACTGCTGACCCTGGCGACGACGATCCTGGTCGCCGCGCTCCTGACCATGCTGTTCTACAAGGGCGAGTTGGTCCGGATCGGGCCCGACAACTGCTACATCGGCGAAGGTCCGCCCAACTCGGTCGCCTTCGGATCGCTGCCCCTGCCCCATCGGCTGATCTATTGCTTAGTTGGCATCGTGCGGGCGACGCCGATCATCATGCTGTTCTGGAGCGTGCGCGCGCTGTTTGGGCTCTACGCCGAGGGACGGGTGTTCTCACCGGCCAACGGCCGCAGCTTCAGCCGGATCGGCGGCTGGCTGTGCGCCTACGCCCTGTCGCCGTTCCTCTGCCACCTGGCCCTCAGCGCCACGGGCTACGAGATCGACAAGAACTGGGCGCACATGGCCAGCGTCCAGGCCTTCGTGCTGGGCCTGCTGGTCCTGGTGATCGGCCAGGTCATGCAGGTCGGACGCGAGATCGAGGAAGACCGCGAGGCGTTCGTCTGATGCCCATCATCCTGCGTCTCGACGTCATGCTGGCCAGGCGCAAGGTGCGCTCCAACGTGCTGGCCCGCGCCATCGGCGTCACCGAGGCCAATCTCTCGCTGCTGAAGTCCGGCAAGGTGAAGGGCATGAAGTTCGAAACCCTCGAGGCGATCTGCGCCTATCTGCGCTGCCAGCCGGGCGACATCCTGGAATACGCGCCCGACGACGGGGCCGATCAGCTTCCCCACGACCCCGAGCAGGACACGCTCAAGCGCGCCTGAGGGCGCTTCACCCTGGAGACATCGATGCGACTGTTTTCCACGCCCGTTGCGGCGATCGCCCTCGGCTGCCTGCTGCTCGGCGCGACGCCAGCCCTGGCCGCGCCCAAGCTGATCCCGGTGGCGGGCGGTCAGGTCTCGTACGAGACCTGCGGCGTCGGGCCTAAGGCCATCGTCCTGCTGCATGACGGCATTCTCGACAGCTCGGCCTTCGACGCCGCCTGGCCGCTGCTGTGCGCCAAGGCCAGGGTCGTGCGCTACGACCGCCGGGGCTATGGCGCCTCGCCGGCCGCCACCGCGCCCTACGACGCCGTCGCCGACCTCGACGCGGTGATGAAGGCCGCCGGGATCGAGCACGCCGCCTTGGTCGGCTCCTCGTCCGGCGGCGGCGTCGCCGTGGACTTCGCCCTGGCCCATCCCGACAAGGTGGACGGACTGGTGCTGGTCGGGGCGGCGGTGAAC
>NZ_JBFTZS010000611.1:0-2122 GCF_056406675.1 Caulobacter sp. P1_B12_2
GTGTAGAGGGCGTCCTGGTTGCTGCCCCAGGCCTCCTCGCCGATGAAGCGGGGGTCGATGTCGGCCGTCAGGCCCCGGCCGGTGTCCTTGTCGGTGGGCGTGGTCCACAGCACCTTGCCGGTGCGCGCGTCGAGCATGGCCGCGCCGATTCCGCCGTTCTTGCCTGGGCTCTCGTGCACGCCGAACTTCTCAAGCCCGGGGTGGGTGGGATCCAGGTCCGAGACATGCATGGCGTCGCCATGGAACAGCTCGGCGCTCCACAGGCCCTTGCCGTTGTCGTCGACGGTCATCGAGCCGTAGACGATCTCGTCGCGCCCATCGCGGTCGACATCGGCGACGCTGAGCTGGTGATTGCCCTGGCCGCCGAACTTCTCGTTGCCGGGGGCGGCGCTGTCGAACAGCCAGCGCTGGGTCAGCTTGCCGTTCCGGAAATCCCAGGCCGCCAGGGTGGTGCGGCCGTAGTAGCCGCGCGCGAAGATCAGGCTGGGCCGCTGGCCGTCCAGATAGGCCGTGCCCGCCAGGAAGCGGTCGGAGCGGTTGGCGTAGCCGTCGCCCCAGATTTCGGTCATCTGCTCGACGGTGGGCGCGTCCGTGCGCGGATCGCGGGGGGGCGAATAGGGCGCGCTGGCCAAGGCTCTGCCGGTCAGGCCGTCGAACACGGTCAGGTATTCGGGACCCTTCAGGATGCGCCCCTGCACCCTGGCGACCTTCGTGCCGTCGGGCAGGACCGTGGCCCCGGTCCTGTCGCCCTGGGGCCGCTCGCCGCCGGTCTCGCGCCAGTCGACGTTAGGGTCGCCCAGCACCTTGCCGGTTCCGTCCGTCGCGCCGTCGCTGGTGCGCATGGCCACCTCGGCCTTGCCGTCGCCGTCCAGGTCATAGACCTGGAACTGGGTGTAGTGCGCCCCGGCCCGGATGTTGCGGCCCAGGTCGATGCGCCACAGGCGTTGGCCGTCCAGTGTATAAGCGTCGATATAGACCGGGCCGGTATAGCCGCCGAAGGCGTTGTCCTTGGAGTTGGTCGGGTCCCACTTGAGGACGATCTCGTAGCGGCCGTCGCCGTCCAGGTCGCCGACGCTGGCGTCGTTGGCGGTGTAGGAATAGGCCTCGCCGCTGGGCGTCACGCCGTCGGCGGGCGGCTGGATGGGCAGGCTCAGATAGCCGTCGGCCCAGACCTTGGCGGACCTTCCGACGGGACCTTCCTTGCCCCCCACCACGGCGCGCACGGCGTAGGTCGCGGCCGAATCGCCGGTCTTGTCGATGAAGTCGGTGGGTCCCACCAGCGGCGCGGCGTTCAGCTTTTGGCCGTCGCGATAGAGGTTGAAGGCGGTCTTGGCAGGATCGCCGCCCAGCAGACGCCAACTGACGAGGATGCCGCCGTCAATCGCCGGAACGGCCACCACCCCACGGTCCAGGTTTTCCATCTGGCGGGGCGCGGCCAGCACTGATCCGCCCACGGACGACAGCGCCGTCGCGCACAACAGGGCGGCCGTCGCGACTCGCGCGCCCCGGTTCTCACCACGCTTACTCATTGCGTCGAATCCCTTGCGTTTCCCCGTTTCAGGCTCGCGACGGCCGTTCTTCGTGGCCTTCAGGTCGGCGCGTGGGCCGCCTCGCAAGCGATGCCGCAAGCTTACACCACGGAAACAAAGTTCTGTCTTCCCACAAATTGCGTTGACATCTCAGCATGTGGAACTATTCCTATTGTATGAGAAATGCGCCGCCGTGCGCTGCGAGCCGTCCGTTCAAGGACCGCCGCAGGCTCGGTAAGGCGCCCAGGGCCCTTCGTCGGGAGCCTCTGGGTCATGGTTAGAGGGAGGGAACCCAATGCTTGCATCCACTCGCGGCCGTCGCGCGGCCGTCGCCACGACATCCTTGCTGGCCCTGGTGGCCGGTCTGGCCTGCGCCACCGGCGTCAGCGCCCAGACCGCCGGCTCGGCGGTCGAGGACAAGTCCAGCACCATTGAAGAAGTCGTCGTCGTCGGCACGCGCGCCAGCCTGCAATCGGCCATGAACCGCAAGAAGCGGAACGGCACGATCTCCGACTCGATCGTCGCCGAGGACATCGGCCAATTCCCGGACAAGAACATCGGCGAGGCGCTGGGCCGGGTGACCGGCGTTCAGC
>NZ_JBFTZS010000612.1:0-2118 GCF_056406675.1 Caulobacter sp. P1_B12_2
GTTCGAAGATGTCGGCGAACGACATCGGCGCGCCGGGCGGCGGCGCGAACATCGGGGCCGGATTGCCGGCCACGCCCGAGGTGCGGATCACCTGAGCCGGCTCAGCCGCTCCCGCGGGGCCCATGCGCATGCCGACCCCGGCCAGCGCCGCGCAGGCCACGCCCGCGCCGGCCACCGCACCGACAAAGAAACCAGACTTCCTAGCAGCCATCTTACGTCTTTCCTCACCCACGGCGCGCGGCGCCGGGTCGTTGGCTTGAGAACCTAGTTGCGCTGGCGAAAGGCGCAATGGTCTTCGAAGAGATGATGCGTCCACGCTCAAGATGGTCTTGGGGCGTCTTCGCGGCGCAATCGTGTCATTCGTCCTTCAACAACACCTGAAGACGCGCTTCCTCCACCTGCGAAAGTGTTTGCGCGTCTTCGTCGTCCGCCGCCGAGGCGGCTTTCCGGCGCAGAAGCAGCACCATCAGCACGCCGCCCAAAATCAGCGCAATCCCAGGCGTGGCCCAGAGCAGCGCGTTGCCGGCCGAGAATGGCGGCTTCAGCAGCACGAACTCGCCATAGCGCTCGACTAGAAACGCGCGGATCTGCGGGTCGCTGCGCCCCTGCTTCACTTGGTCACGGACGACCTGGCGCAGGTCGCCGGCCAGGGCGGCCTCGGAATCGTCGATCGACTCGTTCTGGCAGACCAGGCAGCGGACCTCGCGGAAGATCTCGCGGGCCCGGGCTTCCTGGACGGGGTCGGGCRGGCGCTCGGCCGGGTCGGCGGCGGCGCCGGCCATGCAGGCGATCGCCGCCAGGGCGATGAGGAGCCGCTTCACGCCGCCGTCTCCACCTTGCGCGCCACCCCGAACCGCAGGCGGCGGTCCGACAGCGAGACCAGCCCGCCGATCGCCATGATCAGCGGACCCAGGAAGATCAGCCGCACCCACGGATTGACGAAGGCCCGCACCAGCCAGGCCGGCTGGCCGCCCGGGCCCGCCCGGCGCTCGCCCAGCACGACATACAGGTCATCCAGCACCCTGGGACAGATCGCCACCTCGGAGGTGGTCTGCTTGCCGGTCGGATAGAACCGGCGCTCGGGCTTGGCCTCGCAGACCGGCGCGCCGGCCTTGGTGATCTTCACGACGCCGCGCTCGGCGATGTAGTTGCCGCCTTCGACCGTGCCGACGTCGCTGAGCACCAGCTCATAGGCCCCCAGCTTCAGCTGGCCGCCCACGCCCAGGGCCTGGGCCGCCTCGACCCGCCAGGTGGTCTCGAACGACGCGCCCAGCACGAAGATCCCCAGGCCCGCATGGGCCAGGGTGGTGCCCCAGGCGCCGCGCGGCAGGCCGGTCGCCCGGCGGCGGACCTCGGCCCAGGGGGCGCGGAACGCCCTCACCCGCTCGGCCAGCTCCGACACCGCGCCGCCGATCAGCCAGAAGCCGAGCACCAGGCCGGCGCTGGCCAGGGCGCTGCGCGGGGCGACGACGGCGAAGGCGACCAGACCCAGGATCGCGGCGACCGCCAGGGCCAGCCACAGGCGGCGCACCACCAGGCGGGCGTCACCACGCTTCCAGGCCAGCAAGGGCCCTGCCGGCAGGATGGCCATGGCCAGCACCATCAGCGGCGTGAAAGTCATGTTGAAGAACGGCGCGCCCACCGACACCGCCTCGCCGTCCATCGCCTCGCGGATCAGCGGATACAGAGTGCCCAGCAACACGGTCGCGGTCGCGACCGACAGGATGATGTTGTTCAGGACGATGGCGCTCTCGCGGCTGACCGGGGCGAACAGGCCGCCGGCGTTCAGGCTGGGGGCGCGCAGGGCGAACAGTACGAATCCGGCCCCGGCCGCTATGCCCATGATGGTCAGCAGCAGGACGCCGCGCGTCGGATCGACGGCGAAGGCGTGGACGCTGGTCAGCACGCCGGAGCGCACCAGAAAGGCGCCCAGCATCGAGAAGGTGAAGGCCGCCAGGCCCAGGAATACGGTCCAGCCCGGCAAGGCGCCGCGCTTTTCCAGCACCACGGCCGAGTGCAGCAGAGCGGTGCCGATCAGCCAGGGCATGAAGCTGGCGTTCTCGACCGGGTCCCAGAACCACCAGCCGCCCCAGCCCAGTTCGTAATAAGCCCAGAAGG
>NZ_JBFTZS010000613.1:0-2107 GCF_056406675.1 Caulobacter sp. P1_B12_2
CGGTCAGGTGGGGGCAAGTCCGGTCGCCCCCTAAACCGCCTGCCCCGCGCACCAGCCCGACGCCCAGGCCCACTGGAAGTTATACCCGCCCAGCCAGCCGGTGACGTCCACCACCTCGCCGATGAAGTACAGCCCCGGAACGGCCTTGGCCTCCAGGGTGCGCGAGTCCAGACCGTCGGTGTCGACCCCGCCCAGCGTCACTTCGGCCGTGCGATAGCCTTCCGAACCCACCGGCTTGAACGTCCAGGCGTTGACCGTCGCGGCCACGCCGCGCAGCAGCACGTCCGAGCAGTCGGCGATGTTGCCGTAGGCCCCGGCGTCCTCGGCGATCAGTTGGGCCAGGCGCTTGGGCAGAATCTCCGCGAGGATGGTCGCCAGCGCCCGCTTGGGCGTGGCGGTCCGCGCGGTCTTCAGCGTGGCGAACACGTCGACGCCCGGCGCCATGTCGACGCTGATCTCGCCGCCCTCGCGCCAGTAGGACGAGATCTGCAGGATCGACGGACCCGACAGGCCGCGATGGGTGAACAGCATGGCCTCGGCGAATTTCGTCTTGCCGCTGGCCACCACGGTGTCCAGGGCCACGCCCGACAGCGGGGCCAGGCGCTCCAGGGTCTTCACCTCGAAGGTCAGCGGCACCAGGGCCGGCCGGGTCTCGACGATGTTCAGGCCGAACTGCTGGGCGATGTCGTAGCCCAGGCCCGTGGCGCCCATCTTGGGGATCGACTTGCCGCCGGTGGCGACCACGACCGAGCGGCAGGTCACCGGGCCGTGAGCGAAGCTGACGCGCCAGCCCTCGCCGTCCTTGGCCACGCTCTTGATCTCGGCTTCCAGGCGCAGCTTGACGCCGGCCTTGTCCATCTCGGTCAGCAGCATGTCGATGACCTGCTTGGCCGAGCCGTCGCAGAACAGCTGGCCCAGAGCCTTCTCATGGAAGGCGATGCCGTATTTCTGGACCAGGGCGATGAAGTCGGTCGGCCGATAGCGGCGCAGGGCCGAGACGCAGAACTTCGGATTGGCCGACAGGAAGTTGGCCGGCGCCGTGTTGACGTTGGTGAAGTTGCAGCGGCCGCCGCCGCTGATGCGGATCTTCTCGCCGGGGGCCTTGGCGTGGTCGACGATCAGCACCGAGCGACCGCGCTTGCCCGCCTCGATGGCGCACATCATGCCGGCCGCGCCGGCGCCCAGCACCACGACGTCGAAGTCTTCCAAGGCTCAAGCCCTCTCTATTGAGGGGCGTATCGACAGGAGGGCGGCGGGGAAGTCAATGCAAACAGACGACTAGACCGGCGCCGGTTCGTTCAGCACGAACACGCCGATGCCGATCAGCAGCAGGACCAGGCCGCACCAGATCGAAACCGCGATCCAACGCGCCCCGGCCAGCCGGCGAGCCATTGCTTAGCTCGCCCGACGCATCGGCGCGGCGCCGGCGTGGCCGCCGCTGACCTGGAAGCGGCTCATCATCTGCACCAAGCCACCGATCTCGGTCTTGAGCGAATGGCTGACGGCGGTGGCCTGTTCGATCATGGCCGCGTTCTGCTGCACGCCGTGGTCCATCTGGTTGACCGCGGCGTTGACCTCGTTGAGGCCGGTGGCCTGCTCGCCCGCCGAGGCGGCCAGCTCCTTCACCAGGGCGTCGATCTCGCCCACCTTGCACACGATGCCTTCGAGAGCCTCGCCGGTCTGACCGACCAGCTTGACGCCCTGGCCCACCTGGCCGGCCGAGGTCGAGATCAGGGTCTTGATCTCCTTGGCGGCTTCGGCCGAACGCTGGGCCAGCGCCCGGACTTCCTGGGCGACGACGGCGAAACCGCGGCCCGCGTCGCCGGCCCGGGCGGCTTCGACGCCGGCGTTCAGGGCCAGCAGGTTGGTCTGGAAGGCGATCTCGTCGATCACCCCGATGATCTGGCCGATCTGCTGCGAGGATTGCTCGATGCCGGTCATGGCCGCGACGGCGCCGCGCACGACCTCGCCCGAGCGCTCGGCGTCCTCGCGGGTCGAGCCGACCACGCGGGCCGCGTCGTTGGCGCCCTGCGAGGCGCGGCGGACGGTGGCGGTGATCTCGTCCAGCGCCGCGGCGGTCTCTTCCAGGCTGGCGGCCTGTTGCTCG
>NZ_JBFTZS010000614.1:0-2105 GCF_056406675.1 Caulobacter sp. P1_B12_2
CTGGACAGCGCCAAGGRCGGGCCGGTCCAGGAGGGTGCGGTCGGCGGCGGCACGGGCATGGTCTGCCTGCAGTTCAAGGGCGGGATCGGCACCGCCTCGCGGGTGCTGACGGTCCGGGAGGGCGGCTATACGGTCGGCGTGCTGGTGCAGTGCAATTTCGGTCGCCGCCAGGACCTGAGGATCGCCGGGGTCCCGGTGGGCGAGGCCATCCGCGACCTGATKCCCTGTATCGCCGGCGACGGACCACCTCCGTCGACCGACATGCGACTGAAGGCCTGCGACGCGGCGCCGGCCGCTCGAGGTCAGGCGGTGGCCCAGCCCGACGAGGGGCGTGAGCAGGGCTCGATCATCGTCGTGCTGGCCACCGACGCGCCGCTGCTGCCGCATCAACTGAAGCGGCTGGCCACCCGGGTGGCGCTGGGCGTCGGGCGGCAGGGCGGGTTCGGCGGCAACGGCTCGGGCGACATCTTCCTGGCCTTCTCGACGGCCAATCCAGGCACGTGGTCGGCCGAGGACAAGTCGAGCGTGCAAATGCTGGGCAACGACCAGCTGGACCCGCTGTTCAAGGCCGCCGCCCTGGCCACCGAGGCGGCGATCACCAACGCGCTGCTGGCCGGCCAGACCATGACCGGCGCCGACGACGTCCGGGTCTACGCCCTGCCGGTGGACCGGATGCTGGAGACGATGAAGGCCCACGGGCGGGAGCCGGTCGCGCCTGCACGCTAAAAAACTCAATAGGAGCCTATCGATCCGCGTCGAGACCGCCTATCTGCTTGCCGTAGGGGGAACGCCATCGTCGTGAAGCTGTACGCCCGTGCCTGAACGCCCCCCTGCCGTCTCGCCGCCCATCTCCCTTCGGGGCGTCGGACCATGGTGAGGCTGCGTCGGCGGGGCTTGGCGTCGATCAATTCCGAAATCCGCGACGGCATCGTGCCCGCCGCCGGCGACGTGGCCCTCACCGCCGGCGCCCCCGAGGTCGAGGCCGGTGGCGCGAAGGCCTATCGCGTGGTGGCCCTGATCATCGCCTGCGCCCTGTTCATGGAGCAGATGGACGCCACGGTGCTGGCCACCGCCCTGCCGACCATGGCCCGCGACTTCGGCGTGCCGGCCCCCAGCCTCAGCTCGGCCCTGACCGCCTATCTGCTGGCTCTGGCGATCTTCATCCCGGCCAGCGGCCGCCTGGCCGACCGGTTCGGCTCCAAGACCGTGTTCCGCCTGGCGATCATCGTCTTCGTGGCCGGCTCGGTGCTGTGCGGCCAGGCCACGAACCTGGAGTTCCTGATCGCCGCCCGCTTCCTGCAGGGCGCGGGCGGGGCGATGATGATCCCGATCGGGCGGCTGGTGCTGCTGCGCACGGTGGCCAAGCAGGACATGGTCTCGGCCATGTCGTGGCTGATCATGCCGGCCCTGATCGGCCCGATCCTGGGCCCGCCGATCGGCGGCTTCATCGTCACCTATCTGGACTGGCGCTGGATCTTCTACCTGAATATCCCGATCGGCGTGCTTGGGGTGGTGCTGGTGACGCTGTTCATCGGCGAGGTGCGCGGCGACAAGCCGCCCCGCGCCGACCTGGTCGGTTTCCTGCTGTCGGGCGTGTCGCTGGGCTGCCTGCTGTTCGGCTTCGAGATGACCAGTCGTAGCGGCGAGCTGCCGCCGGCCCTGGCCCTGATCGCCGTGGGCCTGGTCGCGGGCGGGCTCTACATCCGCCATGCGCATCGGCGGCCGGACCCGATCCTGGACCTGACCCTGATGGCCGTGCCGTCGTTCCGGCTGTCGGTGATCGGCGGCTCGCTGACCCGCATCACCCAGGGCGCCCAGCCGTTCCTGCTGCCGCTGATGCTGCAGCTGGGCTTCGGCATGACCGCCGCCGTCAGCGGGACGATCACCATCGCCGGAGCCATCGGCTCACTGGCCATGAAGGGCCTGGCCCCGCGGGTGCTGCGGCGGTTCGGCTTTCGCGACAGCCTGATCTTCAGCGGCCTGGTCGCCAGCGCCGGCTATGCGGTGGTCGGCTTCTTCCGGCCGACCTGGCCCCTGCCGCTGATCTTCCTGACCCTGATGGTCAGCGGCTTCTTCATGTCGTTCCAGTTCACCGCCTACAACAC
>NZ_JBFTZS010000615.1:0-2104 GCF_056406675.1 Caulobacter sp. P1_B12_2
TGGCCCTGCTGGGCGACAAGCGCTTCCTGTTCTCGGCCTCGGGCGAGAGCTTCCTGATGTTCGGCGTGCGTGGCCGGTCGTGGATCGCCATGGGACCGCCGGTCGGTCGCGACGACGAGCGCATGGAGCTGTTCTGGCGGTTCCGCGAACTGGCCGACGCCCACGCCGCCCGCGCCGGCTTCTACGCCCTGGGTCCGGCCGACCTGCCCGACAGCGTCGACCTTGGCCTGGCCATCCAGAAGACCGGCGAGAGCGCCGCCGTGCCGCTGGAGGCCTTCTCCTTGGCCGGCCGCCGCCGGGAGGTCCTGCGCCGCAACTGGCGCAAGGCCGGGGAGGGCGGGGCGGCCTTCGAGGTCCTGCCCGCCGACCAGGTCCGTGCGGTGATGCCGACGCTGAAGGCGATCTCCGACGCCTGGCTGGGCCACCACGCCGGCGGCGAGAAGGGCTTCTCGATGGGCGGTTTCGACGAGCGCTACGTGGCGGAGTTCCCGGTGGCCCTGGTGCGGGTCGAGGACCAGATCGTCGCCTTCGCCACCCTGTGGACCACGGCCAGCAAAGTCTCGTTCTCGATGGACCTGATGCGCTACTCCGACGATGCGCCCAAGAACGTCATGGACTACCTGTTCGTCGAGCTGCTGGGCTGGGGCAAGGAGCAGGGCTACCAGGCCTTCGAGTTCGGCGTCGCGCCGCTGGCCGGCCTGGACGACCGCCCCCTGGCCCCGATCATGTCGCGGGTAGGCCGCCTGCTCTACGAGCGCGGCGAGGAAATCTACAATTTCCAGGGCGTGCGGCGGTACAAGGACAAGTACGACCCGGTCTGGCAGCCGCGCTACATTGCCGCGCCCGCCAAGTGGGCGATCCCTTTTCTGCTCGCCGATATCGGCCTGCTGTCGTCCGGCGGCGTCTCCGGCCTGACCAAAAGGCCGCGACCTAGTAGCGCGGGTCGCCCGTCTTCATCCCCAGCAGATTGAGGATATGGGCCGCCAGAAGCAGGGTCACGACGGCGCCGGCCACCATCAGCGGACGCCACGGCATCATGCGCGGACCCTTTAAAACATTGATCGGACGGGCGCCGCGCCAGCCGCAGAAGACGGTGAACAGCAGGGCGGCCACGGCGATGGCGAGGGTCGTGAGAAGGTCCATTCGCCTCTCATGGCCTGCGACAATCGGCCATGCAAATTCTTAACGCGCGTTAACCACGTGCAGCCGAATCTTAGGTACACACGTTGGAGAAGTGTGCCTGTTAACCATCCACAGTTAATCTAGACCATAACTATATGTAGCGGTTTTGGTCGCGTTTACACGCTAGGAATCGGTGTCTAGCGTTGGTTCCCAGGTGCATAGGGAACGATTCGGATGACGGCCGCCGCGCCATGGAGCGTTAAGGGGATCGACCCCAAGGCACGGGAGGTCGCTAAGGACCTTGCGCGTCGCTCCGGCATGACGCTGGGTGAATGGCTCAATCGAATGATCATCGAGGGTGAGGGCTTCGACGCCTCGGCCCTTGAAGCCTTCGGCGAGCCCAGCCGTCCCTCCCTGGCGGTCAATAACGAACGCCCCAGCCCTTCCTATTACGAGACCGCCCGCGGCGCCGCGCCGTCGCGCATCGAAGCCCGCGAACATCCCGCCGACGAGGTCGGCCGCGTGGCCGTCGCCCTGGACCGCCTGACCGACCGCATCGAGTCGGCCGAGAAGCGTTCGGCCCAGGCCATCAACGGCATCGACGAATCCGTTCGTGGCGCGCTTCAACGCCTGGTCGCCGCCGAGCGCGAGCAGGTCGCCGTGGCCGCCCGCTTCGAAGGCGTCGTCGACGAGATCAAGACCGACCACACCCGCGCCGCCGAACGGTTGCGCCGCATCGAGTCCGAAGCCGCCGGTCCGCGTTCGGCCGAGGCGCTGCGTGCTCTTGAAGGCGCGCTCGGCAAGGTCGCCGGCCACCTCTACGAAGGCGAGGCCCGCACCCGCGAGACCATCGCCCATCTGGAGCAGCGCCTGGACAACCAGGCCGGCGTCGGCGCCGGCGATCCCTCGGCCCTGGTCGAAGAAGTCGTGGCCCGTCTGGGTCAGCGCTTGGAAGCCGCCGAGGCCCGCACGGCCGAGGCCC
>NZ_JBFTZS010000616.1:0-2094 GCF_056406675.1 Caulobacter sp. P1_B12_2
AGGGCACGCTGTTCAAGCTGCTGGACGCGGAAGCGGCCACCGGCATGATCCTGACCGAGAGCTACGCCATGAGCCCCGGCGCGGCGGTGTCGGGCTTCTATTTCAGCCACCCGCAGTCGCACTATTTCGGCGTCGGCAAGGTCGATCTCGACCAGGTCGAGGACTATGCGCGCCGTAAGGGCTGGGACCTGGCCAAGGCCGAGAAATGGCTGTCGCCGATCCTCAACTACGACCCCGGCGCCAAGGCGCGCGAAGTGGCGGCTTGATGAGAATCATTCGCATTGAGTGCGGGCTGCAGAGCTTGTAGCTTCGCGCCATGCGCCACCTTGTCCTGATGCTCGCCGCCCTTCTGCCGATGGCCCAGGCGAGCGTTGCCGCCGAGCCGCCGCCCGTCCGTGCGGACCTGCCGATCGCGGCCAGGTTCACGGTCGCCGACCAGCCCGACTGGATGGCGCCCGGGTTCGGCAAAATGTGGCTGGCCAGCTACGAGCCGGGCGGGCTGCATCGCATCGATCCGCGTACGGACAGGATTACCGGCGCTGTGGCCACCGGCGGCCAGTCCTGCCATCGCATCGCGACGGGCCTGGGGCGGGTCTGGGTCGTCGATTGCAAGGCCGGCGTGCTGATGGCCATCGATCCGGTCACCCTGGCGATCGATCGTCGCTTCCCGCTGCCGCTGGACCCCGAGCGCGAGGGCAGCCTGGCGATCGGCGCCGGCAGCGTCTGGGTCACGGTCCGCGCAGAGGACGGTTCGGCCGCCATCGCCCGCGTGGAGCCCGTCAGCGGCGCGATCGTGGCCAGGATCGCCTTGCCCGCCGGCGCCTCGGGCGTGGTCTTCGGCTTTGGTTCGGTCTGGGTGTCGAGCACCGACGCCGGCGTGGTCTCGCGCATCGATCCCAAGACCAACCGGGTCATCGCCACTGTCGCGGCTGGCGAGCGTCCCCGGTTCATTGCCGTGGGCCGTGACGCGGTCTGGGTCATGCACCGGAAGAACAACGCCGTTTCGCGGCTGGATCCGCGCACCAACACGGTGGTCGCCAGCATCGTCACCGGCGCGCCCCCGACGGGCGGCGGCGATATCGCGGTGGGCGAGGGCGGGGTGTGGTTGCCGGTCAGCGGGCGGCCCCTGACCCGCCTCGACGAGCGCACGGGCCAGGTCGTCCAGACCTTCTCGGGCGGACGCGGCACGGGCGCGGTCAGCTTGGCGTTCGGTTCGGTGTGGATCGCCGACTACAAGGCCGGCGAGGTCTGGCGCGTGAACGTGCGGGCCCTGGATCGGTAGCCTCGAGGCCGCGCCGTCAGTTCTGGGTCGGACATTGCGCCGCCGTGTCCTTCAGTCGGTCGATCAGCCAGCGGCCCGCCGGTCCGGGCGGGGTGTCGGGCCGATGGGCGGCGTACCAAGGCATGATGAAGCCGCCGGCTGGGGCCTCGCTCAACTTGATCTCCACCAGCCTCCCAGCCTCCAGATCCGCCTCCACCCGGTCCGACGGCATGCCGCCCCAGCCGAGGCCGGCCAGCAGGAAGGCGTGCTTGGCGCCCAGATCCGCCAGGCGCCAGGTGCGAGGCGAAAACACGCCGAACTCGCGTCCCTGGGTCAGGGTCGAGCGATCGGTCAGCACCAGTTGCACATGGCGCGCCAGCTCCTCGGTCGGGACCGGACCCTCGAAGGCGGCCAGCGGATGGTCCGCGGCGGCGACGTGGATCAGGCGCAGCGACTGCAGTTGCTCGCGCACCAGGGTGACGGGCATGTCGGGCAGGGCGCTCATCACCGCGAAGGCGCAGCGTCCGTCCAGCACCGGCTGGATGACCGCGCCCAGCGCCTCGACATTCACGCGCAGCGCCGTCTCGGGGAAGTGGGCCTGGAAGTCGCCGATCGCGTGGGCCAGCACCACCATCGGGAACATCACGTCGACCACGATCGAGACCTCGGGCTCCAGGCCGCCAGCCAGGCTGGCGGCGCGGGCCTTGAAGGCGTCCATGCGGCCGGCCACCTCGCGGGCCTCGATGACCAGGGCGCGGCCGGCCTCGGTCAGCACCGGCAGGCGGGCGGCGCGGTCGAAAAGGCGCACGCCGATCTGGCCCTCCAGATTGGCC
>NZ_JBFTZS010000617.1:0-2092 GCF_056406675.1 Caulobacter sp. P1_B12_2
CGCCGGATCCAGGATCACGGCGGCGGCGCTGACCGGCCCGGCCCAAGGCCCGCGCCCAGCCTCGTCCACCCCGCAGACCAGACCCGGTCCGCAGGCGGCTTCCAGCATCATGTCGGGGTCCGTGCGCATGGGGTGGTGTTTAGGCCGGTTCGGTAAAAGGGAAAAGTAGATTACGTGCGTAATAAATTTGCTTGACCGCACGGCGTTCCTGTCACCCTATTTACAGGCGTAAACCAAGTGGAGCGGGCATGCGGGACGATCAAGGCGAAAGCCAGGCTTATCGGCGCGACATCGACGGGCTGCGCGCCTTGGCCGTGGCCGCCATCGTCATCCACCACGCTTTCCCGGCGATCCTGCCGGGCGGCTTCGTCGGGGTGGACGTCTTCTTCGTGATCTCGGGCTTCCTGATCACCCGCATTCTGATCGAGGCGCGAGACGGGGGGCGGTTCTCCTGGGGCGAGTTTTATCTGCGACGCGCCCGGCGTATCGTTCCAGCCTATGTGGCGGTGACCCTGATCACGGCGGCCCTCGCGGTCTGGATCGAGATGCCGCGCCTGCTGGCCCAGACCGGCGCGGCCACGGCGGCCTCGGGTCTCTTCCTGGCCAATGTTCTGGCCGCCCAGAGCCCCGGCTACTTCGCGCCGTCCATGCAACAGAACCCGCTGCTGCACCTGTGGTCGCTGGGGGTGGAGGAGCAGTTCTATCTGGTCTGGCCGGTGCTGATCGCCTTGCTGTCGCTGGGCTGGGTGCGCCGCACCCGGACGGGGCTGGCCTTGGCGCTTCTGGCGGCTTCGCTGGTCCTGGCCCAGCAGCGGCAGTTGGGCGGTCGCCCCGACGTCTGCGCCCGGGTCGATCCTGGCCCGCCCCTGGCTCGCGCCATGCCGGCCGAGGCCGCGATCCGCGCCGCCGTCGAGGATCGCCCGGGCGTCGCGGCGGTCTTCCCGACCGAGACCTTGTGCCTGGACGGCGGCTGCGCCGGCATGATCGACGGCCGTCCGGTCTATTTCGACGACGACCACCTCAGCGCCTCGGGGGCGCGGCGGCTGGTCCCGGCCTGGATGGACGACGGCTGGCGGCGGGCGCCCGCGCCCCTGGGTTCGCCGCGCGGGGCGCCGTGAGGTCTACCGCGCCATCTTCCGGCATTCCTCGTGCCGGAAGCAGGTCGTGAAGTGGTCGTTGACCAGGCCGGTGGCCTGCATGAAGGCGTAGACGATCACCGGGCCGCAGTACTTGTAGCCCTTGGCCTTGAGCATCTTGGCCATGTCGACGGCCAGGGGCGTCTGGGCCGGGACGTCGCCCATGCCGGTCCAGCGGTTCTGGATCGGCTTGCCGCCGACCATGCCCCACAGCAGGTCGCCCAGGTCCTCGCCCCGGTCGCGCATGTCGCAATAGATCTTCGCGCCGGAGATCGCCGCGTCGATCTTGCCGTTCGAGCGGATGATGCCGGCGTCGGCCATCAGCCGGGCGCGGTCGGCGTCGCCGAACCTCGCCACCTGATCGGGATCGAAATTGGCGAAGGCGGCGCGGAAGGCCTCGCGCTTGCGCAGGATGGTGATCCACGACAGCCCGGCCTGGAACCCATCCAGCACCAGCTTCTCCCACAGGGCGCGGGAGTCGTACTCCGGCACGCCCCATTCCTCGTCATGATAGGCCTCGTAGAACGGGTCGCCGTTCATGCCGCGCCAGGTGCAACGTTGGATCTCGGTCATGCCGCGAGCTTGGCCGAACTTCTTCGCCCTTTCCAGAACTTTTCGTGAACGCGGGGCCTGATACATCGCTCAGCGCGAGCGCTAATCAATTCTTGGTGGAGTTCGGTGCATAGGGACTGCGAGGGGGACGCGGCCATGACCCAGAACACCAGGACGTTTGGACGCCGCGTCGGCGAAGCCGCCGACCTGAGTCCGGCCCCAACCGTCAGGCCGACGCCAGGCTGGCCCTCGTGGCCGGCGTTCCTGATCGCCATCGTCCCGGCCTACTTGCTGCAAATGGTCCCGGTGCTGAACCTGCTGCTGCTCTTCGCCCTGTCGCCGCTGTGGATCGGAGTGCTGTTCAACGCCGCCCTGGTCGCCATGGTGCACGACGTTCGGCGCGG
>NZ_JBFTZS010000618.1:0-2074 GCF_056406675.1 Caulobacter sp. P1_B12_2
CAGGAGGACAGGAGGAGGGGGGCGAGGACGCGGGTCATGCGCAATAGACCCTCCCCCTGCGGGTGAGGGCTTTGTTGGACAGGGCGCTCACGCCGCTGCTCCCACGCCGGCCGCCAGCAATCGCGACACCGCCTCGGCGGTCTCGCGGAACGCCGCCGTCGTGCGGAAGCCCGGCGGACGGACCACCGGGCCCTCGACCGTTACCTCGCCGGCGATGCGGCCTGGTCCGGCGCTCATCACGACGACGCGCTCCGCCATGTAGACGGCCTCCTCGACACTGTGGGTGACGAAGACCACGGCCGGGGCCAGTTCGGCCGCCAGGGTCAGGACGTCGTCGGCCAGGGCGCGGCGGGTGATCTCGTCCAGGGCCGCGAACGGCTCGTCCAGCAGCAGCAGGCGAGGGCGGGTGACCAAGGCGCGGGCCAGGGCGGCGCGCATGGCCATGCCGCCCGACAGCTGGGCGGGGCGGGCGTTCTCGACGCCCTTCAGCCCGACCTTGGCGAGGGCCTGGACCGCCTGGGCGCGGGCCTGGACCTTGGACGTTCCGGCCAATTCCAGCGGCAGGGCGACATTGGCCGCCGCGCTCATCCATGGGGCCAGGGTGGGGGCCTGGAAGACCACCGAGGTCTCGCCCCTGCCGGCGGCCCGGGTGACCGTTCCGCGCGTCGGCGGCTCCAGTCCGGCCAGCAACCGCAGCGCCGTGGACTTGCCGCAGCCGGACGGCCCGACCAGGGCGACGATCTCGCCAGGACTCAGCGCCAGGTCGACGGGGCCCAGGGCGCGGCCGCGACCGGGATAGTCGACCTCGACCTGATTGAGCGCGGCGATACTCAAAGGTTGTCATCCCGGACGAGCGCGCAGCGTGAAGATCCGGGACCGACGCCTGAGCGCCGCGCTTCCGGCGGTCCCGGATCTGCGCTTCGCTTGTCCGGGATGACAGCGTCTATGCGGGCGATGGTCACTTCGGCAGGAAGTCCAGCGTGTAGGCGCTCTTGTAGTCCATGTCCTTGGGGTAGACGCCCTGCTCGGACGCCACCTTGAAGAACTCGGCCCAGCGGGCGTCGTCCATCTTGCCCACGCCCTGGCGCGAGACGATGCCGTACGAGCGCATCTTCTCGCGGGCCTGGTCGAGGACGTCCTGGGTCATTTCCGGGTTGTCCTTGAGGATCGCCGCGTCGCCCGGCTTGGGGTCGCCGTAGAGGTACGACGTCCAGCCTGCCGCGGTGGCCTCGACGAAGGCCTTCACCGCCGCCGGGTTCTTGGCGATCAAGGCGTCGGGGACCAGGGCGAACGAGGCGTAGGCGGGATAGCCGTCGTCGGCCAGCAGGAAGACCTTCGGGGTGATCTTGCCCTCCTTCTGGATCAGGTAGGGCTCGGAGGTGGCGTAGCCCTGCTGGACCACCGACTTGTCGGCCAGGAACGGGGCGGCCGAGTAATTGTACTTGCGCACCTGGGCGTCGGTGAAGCCGTGCTTGGCCTTCAGCCACACCCAGAAGGCGGTGATCGAGGCGTCCGACAGCAGGATCGGATGGCCCTTCATGTCGGCGATCGAATTGATGCCCTGGCCGTCGTGGGCGATCAGCACCTGGGGGTCCTTGTCCATGAAGGCGGCGACGGCTTTGACCGGCACCTTCTCCTTGGCCAGGTTCAGGACGATGAAGCTGTTGGAGCCGACGCCGACATCGACCGCGCCGGTGGCCAGCAGCTGGGGCACGTTCACGCCGGGACCACCCTGGATCAGGGTGACGTCCAGGCCGCGCTTGGCGTACTCGCCCGTGGCCACGGCCTGATAGTAGCCGCCCAGCTCGGCCTCGCCCTTCCAGTCGGTGGCCAGCTTCAGGGCGGTGCGGCCAGGAGCCTCGGTGTTTTCCTTTTTGGCCGGCGAACAGGCGGCCAGGGCGGCGCAGAGCACGAGGGCGGCCAGGCGCAGGATCTTCATCGTCGTCTCCCCGAATTGCGGGGGAAGGTTAGTGGGGGAGGCGGGGAGAGGGAAGCCCGTTCAGGGTGGTGGCTCACCCCCTTGCCCCCACCTGGCGGCTTCGCCGCCTGTCCGCCCCCAAGGGGGCGGAGGACG
>NZ_JBFTZS010000619.1:0-2070 GCF_056406675.1 Caulobacter sp. P1_B12_2
GGGTGTGCTCGTCCTCCGGCAGGCTGGTGAAGCCGCGGCCCGACAGCACGGCCAACTCCATCAGACTGTCGAAATCGGCGGGCATGGCGGGGCGGACGACGAGCATGCTCAAACGGTCTCCGCGAGGTCGGTCATGGCGGCCCGCAAGGCGGGACCGTCGATCTCGCCGCTCGCCAGCTTCATCAGGATCAGGGCCGACAACTGGGCGCGTTCGACGAAGCTGTCGGGCCAGGCGTGCTYGGCCTCGCTGTGGATGTCGCCGCCGCGCACGCCGAGGGTGTCGACATTGGGCAGGCCAGAGGCGAACAGGTTGTTGCCCTCGCACACCCCGCCGGACGGGTTCCAGCCGATGTCCTGACCGAGCAGMGCGCCGGCCTCCTTCACCGCCCCGAACAGCCGCTGCTGGGCGGCGTTGAACGGCTTGGCGCCGCGGGTGATGGCGCCATGCAGGTGGGCGTGCAGCCCCTCCCCGGTCCCGGCGACGATCTTGGCGACCTCGCCCTCGAACCAGGCCGCGTCGCCGGCCGTCGGGAAACGGACGTTGAAGCGGACCACGGCGACGTCCGGCACCATGTTCAACGGCGCGCCGCCGTCGATCTTGGCGATGTTGCAGGTCACGCCGTCGCGCAGGCCGTTGAGGGCGTGCAGAGCCTGGGCGATCCGCGCGGCTTCCATCACCGCGTTGCGGCCGGCGGCGAAATCGCGCCCCGCGTGGGCGGCTTTGCCGTGGACCACGATGTGGAAATTGCCCGAGCCCTTGCGGGCGCTGGCCAGCGAGCCATCGGCCAGGGCCGGCTCATAGGTCAGGCCCACGTGCCCCTGGCGCGCGAACTCCGCCAGGATCGGCGCCGAGGCGATCGAGCCGATCTCCTCGTCCGGTGACAGCAGTACGCGATAGCCGACGTTGTGGGCCAGCGGATGGCGTTCGAAGGCCTCCAGCGCCGCCAGCATCACCGAGATCCCGCCCTTCATGTCGGCGATTCCCGGCCCGTGCAGCGCGCCGTCAGGCCGGGTGGAGACGGTCTGGAAGCCGGACGTCTCGGGATAGACAGTGTCGTAGTGGCCGGTCAGCACGACCTGGACCGCCGCCTCGGGGCGCACGACCACGGCGATCGCCGCCGGATGGGCCTGCTCGCCGATCCGGCCGTCGGCCCCGACCTCTGGCGAAGCACTCAGCGGAATGTCGGTCGGCGCGGCGGGCAGGTTTGCGAAGGCGTCGAGCAAAACTTGCCGCTGGCGCTGCAGGCCGCCCAGATGGCGACTTCCGGAGTTGATGCCGCACCAGGCGACCGCCCGATCGATGATCTGGGGACCTTGGTCCGCCAGATGTCGCAGAACGGCGCGATCCTCGTCGTTGAGTCGCATGAATTCACGGTCTCCCTCAGTTCAAACTAAACCAAGGGCCGCGGGCAATTCGTGCTTCCTCGCTCAAGGAAACCGGTAGCCCGCGCAACAGCCTTGCTCCGAACACGGCCCGGCTCGGTCGAGGCCAGGGTCGCGATCCGGATCCGTCACTGCGCGCTTCCGCCGCCATGCCTGGAGGCGGAGGAAAGCCGGCTAGTTGTAGTCCTTTCTCCAACGGACCGAAAGCTGGGCGTCGCCCTGGCTGCCGAGCTTGGAGACCAGCGACAGGGCCCGTCGGACTCGCCACTCGACCTGGGCCGAGGGCCCTTCCCGTCCGCCGCCGATGATCTCGACATAGACGTCGTCGGTCACGTACTTGCCGCCGGCCACGGTCATGCCGGTGGCGCTGTCGGCGAAGGACAGTCGGTCCAGCCTGGCCAGGCTGCGCAGGTTGCCGATCACGTCGAACCCGCCGCCGCCCGCCAGCGCGGCCAGGGCCGAGGCCAGTTGCGCGGCCTCGATCGGGGTCAGGTTCGCGGCGGACGAACCGAACAGCACCTGGGACAGCACCTCGTCCTGGGGCAGCTCCGGCTTGGAGGTCAGGGTGATCTCCGGCTTGGCGGCGGTGCCCTGCACCTTGACCACGGCGGTCAGGGTCGGGTCCTCGCGCACGGCGGTCAGGTCCAGCCGGATGCGGTCCAGCTGGGTGGCCAGACGCACCGTGCC
>NZ_JBFTZS010000620.1:0-2063 GCF_056406675.1 Caulobacter sp. P1_B12_2
CTCCTCGACGGGTGATCTGCGAGGTCTGGCTCATGCGGCGCGGCTCCTGTCAGGGGATTCGTCGGCCGTTCCTTTGTGCCCCGCGTTCAGCCTGCGCGCCACCAGGGCTCCGGCGATAAACAGGGCGCCCACCGCCAGGAACGAGGCGGCGCGGACCACGCCGTCCAGCGTGGCCATGTCGAACAGCAACACCTTGCCGGCGGTGGCCAGCAGGACGATCAGTCCCAGCCAACGCAGGGAGACGTCCTTGCGGGCCGAGGCGCGGAACAGCACCACCAGACCAAACACCGTCCACACCGCCGAGAAGGTCCAGGTTTCCAGCCCGCCGCGATCCAGGCCCTGGCGCATGTCCGCGCCGTGGAAGGCGAAGCGGACAGCCAGGGTGACCAGGGCGAACAGCACGCCGACCGATAGGCACAGGGCGGCGCGGTCGAAGGCGCCGGCCCCGCGCCGCAGGCTGAGCGCCGCGCCCGACCCCGCGACGTAGAGGGCCAGGACAAGAACCACATGCCCTGCCGAGGCCATCGGCCTCTCGGAGGGGCCCCACCAAGGGCTGGCCAGCCAGCCGAACACCGCCAGCGCGGCGACCAGCGCGGTCCACCCGACGGCGGGCGCGGCGGCGTGCAGCCAGGCGGCGCGCGAGGTTCTCAAACGGTCGATGAGGAAGGCGCGGGCGGTCAGCAGACCGATCACCGCATAGGCGCAGGCCTCGGCCCGGCCGATCGGGTCGATGTGCAGGGTCGCGCCGTGGAAGGCCTGGCGGACGGCGGTCACCGCCCAGAGCAGGGCGAACAGCGCGGCCGCGGCGATCCAGCCCCGGGTCCAGCGGTCAGAGGGATCGGGACGGGCGCGGGCCGTGGCGGCCAGCAGCAGGGCTGGGGCCAGGAAGRTCAGCAGCAGGTCGTTGAGCAACGGCAGACCGCCCGCGAGGCTTCCCGATCCCCACCAGGGATGCAGCCACAGACCACCGGTCACCAGGCCATGGGCCGCGCCGGCGGTCACCACGACGATCAGTCTCCAGCGCGCGATGACCCCGTCGTCGGGCCGACCTCGCGTGGCGAGCAGCAGGCCGGCGCTCAACACCAAGGCGGTGCGCAGCGAGGCCTCCAGCAACGCGTTGACGCCGTCGGCGGGCGGTTTGGCCCGGGCCAGCACCGCGTGCAGGATCAGGAACAGGCCGGTCAGCAGGGTCAGCAGTGCGGCGGTCGAGAGGGCCTCAGCCTCTGTGCGATGGTCGCGCCGCCTGGCCCCGACGATCCGCGCGGCCACGCCCAGGGCGACGACCGCCAGGAGAGTAACGACGACCAGCGACAGCAGCGGCAGCCTGCCGGTGGTCGCGTCGAGCACGAAGGCGGGCCGCAGCATCGTGCTCAGGGTGACGATGGCGCCGGCCACCGCMGTGGCGGCCAGTCCGCGCCAGATCAGCCGGTTGGCGCCGGCCGCCAGGGCCAGGGCGGCCAAGGCAATGGCGACGGGCTCGGCATGGTCGGGCGTCAGGGCGTGAATGGTCAGGAAGGCCAGTTCCGCCGCGGCGGCGACCCACAGGCCCAGGCCAGGATCGCGCGCGGGCTCCTCGACTCGTCGGGCGATGAGGGCGGCGCCCGCCGCCAGCAGCAGAGCGGTCAGACCGGCGGCTAGCCCGCCCTCATGACCGGGGAGAGCCTTGGGCAGGTGGTCCAGAAGGGGCCAGGCCAGGTTGGCGAGCAGGGCCGCGCCGACCGCGCCGATGGCCAGCAGTAGTGTACGGGTCTGGGGCGTTTGGCGCAGGCCGGCGGCCAGGCCCGCGCCGGCGATCAGCGCGGACAGGCCCAGCACCTGAGCGAACACCAGGAGCGGCGCGATCGACGCGTGCCGGCTGAAGACCTCGCGCAGCAGCAGGTTCAGCAGCAGGCCCGCGACCGTCGCGACGACGGGGGCGATGAAGGCCTGGGGCGCGATCAGCCGCCGGGCCGCCAGGGCCGCGCCGGTCGCCACCAGCAACGCGCCGAGCACGGTCGCGGCGACCTGCGAGTCCAGGTGGGTTTGGCTGTTCAGCCATAGGGGCAGCGAGATCAGGCTGGTCC
>NZ_JBFTZS010000621.1:0-2061 GCF_056406675.1 Caulobacter sp. P1_B12_2
GTCCTTGACTCGGTCAGACGCCAGAGCAAGCTCGCCTCCAAGGCCTTAAGGCGCGGCCTCGCCGAGGCGGTTTTTGAGGCGTCAGCCGCCGCCGGTTCGCGCTTGGGACAGACGGGCGGTACGCCAAGAGCGGTCGCTTCTAGAGGCCGAGAAGTGTGGTTAGCGGTCACGCTGCTGCTAAGCTGCACTTATGAACCGTCTCTCCGCGCTCATCTATGCAGCTTTCATGATCTTCGTCTTTATGGCCGTTGGCGGGACATGGGTGAAGGGTATTGCTGACGTCCTGAAAGCCAGGCGACTGGGCGAAGTCCGAACCCGATCTGCCGTTGGGCGAACTGTCTATCGCTCAAACGATCCCAAGAAATTCCGCAGTGTATTGCGTTGGCGAACGGTCTGGCTCGCAACAATGCCAATAGGCTTGATGTGGCTTGCCTTGCTCACCCTCATCGCCATCGCTGGCGCCGCCATTTAGTCCGCTATGGGCCGACAGCAGACTCCGCACCTGTTGCGAATAGGCGCCAGACACCAGTTTGACCTCGCCCGACCGTCCGCGACGGCCCCCTGACGGGGATCCAGCTCCGTCTATCCTCAACGCTCAGCGACTCAACACCAACGAAATCAACGCCCTAAACTTTCTCGACCTAACTTATCAGCGGCGCCCGCTGCTCCCGTATCTTTGTGTCATGGCCGGGAGAAGCGAGATGAAGCCGGAAGACCTGATGGCGAAGATCGGACAGCTGTTCGTCGAACGGTACGCCGAGCTGGTGATCAAGATCGACGACACAACCGACCAACGCAGCGACGAGGCGCAGCTGAAGATTCTTGGCCGCGCGTCGATGGAAGGGTCTCGCGTCAGCGCCTTCCACGCCCAGGGCCAAAAGGTGTCCGCCGGCCTGGCGAAGCTGGAGGCCGAGGTCGCCAAGTCCTCGGCGCAGGCGACGCTCGCGGCCGCCACGGTCGCCGCCGCCAAGGGCGCCGCCAACGAGAACGAGGTCGAAACCCCCGAGGAGATGGAAATGGATGACGACACTGGTCGCACCCCCGAACGCATCGACGCCCTCTATCATGAGATCGATCGACGACTGGCTGCTCTTGCGGCGCGCCGGGAAGCTAAGGGATGGGGTGGACGAAACGGTCCTGTCGCGGCTGGAGCGACTGAAGGCGATCTTGCCAGCGGCGGCGGAGCCGCACCAGCAGGCCCCGCCTGACCCCTGGACCACCTGGCTGTTCCTCGGCGGCCGCGGCGCGGGCAAGACCTTCGCCGGAGCGTCCTGGATCGCCGACCAGGCCGAACGCCACGCCAACCTCGCCCTGGTCGGCCCCACCTTCCACGATGTCCGCGAGGTGATGATCGAGGGCCCTTCGGGCATCAAGAGCCTCTACCCGCCGGGCGAACGGCCGACCTGGCGCGCCAGCCGTCGGCGGCTGGAATTCAACAACGGCGCCGTCGCCCAGGCCTTCTCGGCCGAGGATCCCGATGCCTTGCGCGGTCCGCAGTTCCACGCCGCCTGGGCCGACGAGTTCTGCGCCTGGCCGAAACCCGCCGAGACCCTGGCCATGCTGCGCTTCGGCCTGCGCCTGGGGACCGATCCGCGCCTGGTGGTCACCACCACGCCCCGGCCGATCCGCGCCCTGCGAAACCTGATCGCCGAGCCGGGCGCGGTTCAGACGCGCGCCCCGACCCGCGCCAACGAAGCGCATCTGGCGCCGGCCTTCCTGTCGACGCTGCAGAGCCTCTACGGCGGCACGCGCCTGGCCGCCCAGGAGCTGGACGGCCTGATCGTCGAAGGCGAGGGCGGGCTGTTCCGCGCCGAGGACCTGGCCCGCTGTCGGGGCGCGCCGCCGGCCGCCTTCGACCGCGTGGTCGTGGCCGTCGACCCGCCGGCCACGGCGGGCGGCGACGCCTGCGGCATCGTGGTCTGCGGGCGCTTTGAGGGTCGGGCCTTCGTGCTCGAGGACCGCACCGCGCGCGGCCTGTCGCCCCATGGCTGGGCCCGCCGCGCGGTGGACGCCGCCGTCCGCTGGTCGGCCGACGCCCTGGTGGCCGAAGCCAACCAGGGC
>NZ_JBFTZS010000622.1:0-2053 GCF_056406675.1 Caulobacter sp. P1_B12_2
AGGTCGATCACCGCCGCCTCGTCCAGCCGCAGACCGCCGGCCGCACGACGCACCGCGCCGTAAAGCGGCGCGGTCTCGCGCGACGGGGCCAGGGCCGAGACGGCGAAGTCGGCGTCGTCCAGGCCGCAGTCGTTGGCGACCTCGGCCAGCAGGTCCGGATGCAGGGCGATCACCGCCCGGCGATTGCCGCCGGCGTCCAGGTGGCGGCAGTCGAAGGCCTCGCCCGCATTGCCCAGCAGGATCGCGCCAGGGGTCGCGCGGGCGCGTCCATGGCGTCCGCCATAGTCGAAGGTCCCCGCCACCACGACGCCGATCACCGGACCGGCGTAGCATTTCTCGATCGGCGACGCGGCGTCGGTGGCGCATCGCGCCTCCCCCGCGCCGTACAGCAGCGAGCGGGCGGGCAAGGCCGGGCCTTGGGTCTCGACGCGGAACATGCGGCCTCCGTCAGGGTGCGCGACCATAGAACCCGCCTCGCCGCCCCGGGGCAAGCCACAAGCCCGGCGCAACAAACCCCAAGTCAGCCGGCTGCCAGCGAGCCAAGCTCCGACCGTCTTGACGGGAGGGTTCATGAACCGCGACGGCGTTCTCTACGGCCTCGGGGCGATCGCGCTGGGGATCATCGGTATGGCCTTCGGTGACTTCGCCCTGCAGTGGCAGCCCGTGCCCAAGGACCTGCCGGCCCATCACCTGCTGGCGCTGCTGAGCGCGGCGGTCATGGTGGTTCTAGGCCTCGGCGTCTTGTGGTCGCGCACCGCCCGTCCCGCCTCGGCGGCCTTGGCCGTGGTCTATCTGGGCTGGGTCGCGCTGCATGGTCCCGAGACCGCCGCCGCGCCCACCAGCGTCGGCTCGTGGCTGGGCGTGGCCGAGACCCTGTCGCTGTCGGCCGGCGGGTTGGCCCTGTTCGCCCTGTCGGCCCAGCCGCCTAACGACCGGCTGCGGCTGGCCGCGCGGCTGATCTATGGCCTGTGCCCCCTGGTGTTCGGCCTCAGTCATTTCGCCTATGCCGACTTCACCGCCAAGATGGTGCCGAGCTGGATCCCTCATCCGCTGTTCTGGGCCTATGCGACCGGCGCCGGCCACCTGGCGGCCGGGCTGGCGATCCTGTTCGGCGTGACGCCCCGGCTGGCGGCGACTTTGTTGACGGCGATGATGGCCAGCTTCGTCGTGCTGCTGCACATCCCGCGCGTCATGGCCGCGCCGGACAGCCATCTGGAATGGACCATGACGGCGGTCGCCCTGTCGCTGACCGGCGCGGCCTGGGCGTTGCGGCAGTCCCTGCCGTCTCCCGAGCCCTCAGGCGCTCTGGCGTTCGACCGCGTCGGCGTCGACCGCCAGGGCTGACGGCGCCATGCCGGCGCGGCGGAACAGCTTGCCCAGCGCCAGGACCAGGCTCTTCTCCTCCACCCGGTGATAGGGCGAGGTCGCCGCCAGCTCGGCCGACAGCCGCGCATGGGCCTTGCCCAGGCTGTGATACGGCAGGCGCGGCAGCAGGTGGTGCAAGGCGTGGTAGCGCAGGCCGACCGGCGCCCACAGGAACGGCAGCAGGGCCGGCGGCGGCACGTTGACCGAGTCCAGGAACTGCGCCTCGAAGCTCATGACCTCGCCGTCATTGTGCCAGTAGTGGGCCACCAGGGTCCGCAGCTGGTTGACGAAGGTGGCCAGCGAGAACAGGGCGAACCAGGTGACGACCACACGGACGGGGACGAAACCGGCGACCGTCGCGGCGGCCACGCCCCAGCACCACAGCCAGCATCCCAGCTCCTGGGCCAGCCAGTCGGGCCGGGTCTTGTCGTTGTCCTCGCGCACGAAGTCGGGATTGATCACCAGGGCCGACAGCTTGGTCTTCACGAAGCGGCGCACGCTCGGGACCAAGAACGACAGCGGGATCAGGATCCCCGAGCGCAGGATCACGCCTAGCGGGGCCAACAGCGAGATCGCCGTGAACAGCGCCAGCTTGAACTGCGAATAGCGGCCCAGCGGCAAGTATTCCGGATCCTGGGCGGTGCCGAAGCGATGCTTGGCGTGGTGCAGGTTGTGCACGCCCTCGTAC
>NZ_JBFTZS010000623.1:0-2052 GCF_056406675.1 Caulobacter sp. P1_B12_2
CCGCCATCGACGGCGGGGACCTTGGTCTCGACCACCTCGACCTCGGCGCCGGCGTCGCGGAACTCGTCCAGGCGGGCGGCGGTCTGCGACCCGAAGGCCGAGGCCGGCAGGCTGATGGCGAAGCCGCCGCTGCCGCGGATCGCCTGCATCACCAACTCGTCGGTCAGGTAGTAGCGCGCCCAGTAGCGGTCGGGGTCGGTGGCCATCACGTGGGCGGCCTCGGCCTGGCGGGCCWGTTCCTCGTCACGGCGCGCCTTCACCAGCTTGGCGTCCTCGCGCGCCATCGCCAGCTCGGTCTTGAACGACATCGAGACCTCCCATCAGGGCGAACAACCTGAACTATTGTTACTATTTTATACCACCTTAACGACCTCACGCGGCGGTGCAAGGGTTCGACGGTCGCCAGGCGCGCGCGGGCCGGTTAGCGTCGGCTCCAGTCGCCCGCCCGGAGTCCTGTCGTGAACGCCGATCCAACCTCAGCTGACGGCCCCGTCGAGCGCCCCTGGTGGAAGGACGCGGTCGTCTACCAGATCTATCCCCGCTCGTTCCTCGACACCGACGGCGACGGCGTGGGCGACCTGCCCGGGATCACGGCCAGGCTGGACTATCTGAAGGACCTGGGCGTCGATGTGGTCTGGCTGTCGCCGCACTTCGACAGCCCAAACGCCGACAACGGCTACGACATCCGCGACTATCGCAGGGTGATGGCCCAGTTCGGGACCATGGCCGACTTCGACGCCATGCTGGCCGGCATGACGGCGCGAGGCATCCGGCTGATCATCGACCTGGTGGTCAACCACAGCAGCGACGAGCACGCCTGGTTCGTGGAGAGCCGCAAGGGCCGGGATAATCCATACAGGGACTACTACATCTGGCGCGACGGGCGCGACGCCAGTCTGGGCGGGGGTCCGCCCAACAACTACCGCGCCTTCTTCGGCGGCCCCGCCTGGACCTTCGACGAAGGCTCCGGCCAGTACTACCTGCACTATTTCGCCGCCAAGCAACCCGACCTGAACTGGGAGAACCCCAAGGTTCGCGACGAGGTCTACGACCTTATGCGGTTCTGGCTCGACAAGGGCGTGGCGGGCTTTCGGATGGACGTCATCCCGTTCATCGCCAAGCAGCCGGGCCTGCCGGACCTGACGCCGGAGCAGTTGCGCGCGCCGCAGTTCGTCTACGCCGCCGGCCCCAGGCTGCACGACCACCTGCGCGAGATGCGCCGCGAGGTGCTGGATCCCTACGCCGCCCTGACCGTCGGCGAGGCCTTCGGCGTGCGGCCCGAGGACGCCCGCGACCTGATCGACAGCCGCCGGCGCGAACTGGACCTGGTGTTCAATTTCGACATCGTGCGGATGGACATCGACGGCTGGCGCAAGACGTCCTGGACCCTGCCCCGGCTGAAGGCCCTCTACACCGAACTGGACCAGGCGGCGGGGCCGTTCGGCTGGAACACGGTGTTCCTGTCCAACCACGACAACCCGCGCTCGGTCTCGCATTTCGGCGACGACGATCCGGCCTGGGTCGAACGCTCCGCCAAAACCGTCAACACATTGATCCTCACCCAGCGCGGCACGCCGTTCCTCTACCAGGGCGAGGAGCTGGGCATGACCAACTACCCGTTCCAGACCCTGGACGACTTCGACGACCTGGAGGTTTCGGGCCGCTGGCGCGACGTGAGGCATCGGGTGCCCGAGGCGGAATACCTGGCCAACGCCCGGGCCATGGGCCGCGACAACTCCCGCACGCCGATGCAGTGGACGGCCGGACCAAACGGCGGCTTCACGACGGGCAGGCCGTGGCTAGCGGTCAATCCGAATGCCGAGGCGATCAACGCCGATGACCAGGCGGCGCGGCCGGAGTCGGTGCTCGCCCACACCCGCGCCTTGATCGCCTGGCGGCGGGGTTCGGCCGACCTGCGGGAAGGCGACTACCGCGACATCGACCTCGCCCACGACCAGGTATTCGCCTATCGCCGGGGGGAGGGGCTGCTGGTGCTGCTGAACTTCGGGCGGGAGACCGTGCGCTATGCTCTGCCTGACGACCTGGCGGTGG
>NZ_JBFTZS010000624.1:0-2046 GCF_056406675.1 Caulobacter sp. P1_B12_2
GCCGGCACGCCGTCGACCGTCTTACCCCCTCACCCTCCCAAGCTTCGCTTGGGCCCCTCCCTCTCCCCATGGGAGAGGGTCTTGGAGGACTCCATGGCTCAGGTCATCCTCTCCGCCGTCGGCTCGGCCCTGGCCGGACCGATCGGCGGCGCGATCGGTTTCAGCATCGGCCAGGCGATCGACAACGCCGTGATCAACGGCCTGGCGCCGGACCGTCAGGTCGGGCCGCGCATCCCGGCCCTGCGGCTGTCGGGGGCGGCCGAGGGCGCGCCGATGGCGGCGGTGTTCGGCCGGGCGCGCGTGGCCGGCCAGGTGATCTGGGCGGCGCGGTTCAAGGAGCGCTGGATCGACGTCCAGGGCGGCGGTGGCGGCAAGGGTCCGCGCACCACCAGCGCCGCCTACAGCCTGTCGTTCGCGGTCGCCGTCTGCGAGGGCCCGATCGACGGGATCGGCCGGGTCTGGGCCGACGGCAAGCCGATGGACATGGCCGGCGTGGTCATGCGCGTCCACACCGGCGCCGAGGACCAGGCGCCGGACGCCCTGATCGCGGCGGTGGAAGGCGAGGCGCCGGCCTATCGCGGCACGGCCTATGTGGTGTTCGAGGACCTGCCGCTGGGGGCCTATGGCAACCGGCCGCCGCAGCTGTCGTTCGAGGTGTTCCACCGGCCGCGCGCCAGCGGCGCCCCGTCAGGACTCGAGGAGCGGTTAAAGGGCGTGTGCCTGATCCCCGGCGCGGGCGAGTTCGTCTACGCCACCGACCCGGTCCTGCGCCGCGACGGCCTGACCCGGACCACGGCCGAGACCCTGAACAACAGCGAGGGCCGTCCCGACCTGGTGGTCTCGCTCGACCAGCTGCAGGCGCAGCTGCCGAACGTCGAGGCGGTGACCCTGGTGGTCGCCTGGTTCGGCGACGACCTGCGTTGCGGGTCGTGCGCGATCCGGCCCAAGGTGGAGCAGGCGGCCAAGGCGACGATCCCGTTCGACTGGCGGGTGAACGGCGTGGATCGCGCGGGGGCGGCCGTCGTCTCCAGCAGCGGCGGCGGGCTGGCCTATGGCGGCACGCCTGCCGACCGGGCCGTGCTGCAGGCGATCGCCGAGCTGAAGCGGCGCGGGCTGAGGGTGACCCTCTATCCGTTCGTGCTGATGGACGTGCCGGCCGGCAATGCGCTGCCCGATCCGTACGGCGGCGCGGCGCAGGGCGCCTATCCCTGGCGCGGCCGGATCACCTGCCATCCCGCCGCCGGCCGTCCTGGTTCACCCGACAAGACCGCCGCCGCGACCGCCCAGGTCTCGGCCTTCTTCGGTGCGGCCACGGCGGGGCAGTTCGAGGCCGCCGACGGCCTGCCCACCTTCAGCGGTCCGGCCGGCGACTGGGGCCTGAGGCGCATGCTGTTGCACTACGCCAAGCTGGCCCAGCTGGCGGGCGGGGTGGACGGCTTCATCCTGGGCTCGGAGCTGCGCGGCCTGACCACCGTGCGCGACGGGGCCTCGTCCTATCCGGCCGTGACCGCGCTGAAGAGCCTGGCCGGCCAGGTGCGGACCCTGCTGGGACCGGCGGCCAAGCTGGGCTACGCCGCCGACTGGAGCGAGTATTTTGGCCACCAGCCGGGCGACGGCTCCGGCGACGTCCACTTCCATCTCGACCCGCTGTGGAGCGACGCCAATATCGATTTCATCGGCGTCGATTTCTATCCGCCGATGGCCGACTGGCGCGACGGCGAGGATCACCTGGACGCCGGGCAGGGCGGCCCGCATGACGTCGGATACCTGCGCGCGAACCTGACCGGCGGCGAAGGCTTCGACTGGTTCTACGCCTCGAACGCGGCGCGGACAGCGCAGACGCGCACCCCGATCACCGACGGCGCCCATGCCGAGCCTTGGGTGTTCCGGCCCAAGGACTTGCAGGCCTGGTGGAGCCGCCAACACTTCAATCGTCCGGGCGGCGTGCGGGCGGCGACGCCGACCGCCTGGGTCCCGAAGTCCAAGCCGCTGCGGCTGGTCGAGTTCGGCTGCGGCGCGGTCGACAAGGGCGCCAACGCCCCCAAC
>NZ_JBFTZS010000625.1:0-2045 GCF_056406675.1 Caulobacter sp. P1_B12_2
CTATCTGTCCTATTCGGACAAGACCGAGCCGAACGAGGACGGCACCACCCGCTACTTCCCCAGCCGCGCGGGCAAGCCCTATGACAGCTACCAGCCCTATACGCGGCCGTTCTTCTATCCGGACTTCCATGCCGCGCTGGACTATCTGGACGCCGCCGGCAACTACCCCGTGTCGGAAGGCGAGAACTACCGCAACTACTTCAGCGCCGCCCAGCGCACCGACTATCTGAGCTACCTGCAGTACGACGCCAAGCTGAGCGAGAACGTCACCTGGTCGAACCAGGTCTATTACCATGACGACCACGGCCGCGGCATCGTAGCCGGCCCGATCCGCGTGGCGGGTCTGCCGGCCCTGTTCAACTTCTACTTCCCGAACCAGAACCTGAAGCAGGTGTTCGGCAATTCGGGCTACGCGACCCGCACCACCGAGTACCAGATCGACCGCCTGGGCGGCATCTCGACCCTGAAGGCCACGGTCGGCGACCACCAGATCGAGGCCGGCTTCTGGTACGAGCACAACAAGTCGTCGGCCTATCGCCGCTGGTACCCGTTCGACGTCAACCACCCGACCTCGCCCTACGACGTGCCGACTGGCTGGCTGATCACCCAATACGGCAGCGAAATCGACAACAAGGTCTACCAGTTCTACGTCCAGGATCAGTGGCGCATCCGCGAGAACCTGGTGCTGCAGGGCGGCTTCAAGAGCAGCGTGCAGGACGCCACGGGCGCGGTGCCGGTGCAGCCGATCGTCGGTTCGCTGGTCAACTCGACCGGCCTTCCGGTGGGCAACATCAAGACCAAGGAGTGGTTCCTGCCGCAGCTCGGCGCGGTGTGGACCCTGGACGGCGGCGTCGAGGCCTTCGTCAACGTCCAGAAGAACCTGCGCCACTTCCAGACCTATGGCGGCGGCGGCCTGTCGCCGTTCAGCCTGGGCAGCCAAGCGGCCTTCGACATCTTCAAGAAGAACGCCGAGCCGGAAACGGCCTGGACCTACGAGGCCGGCGTGCGCGGCAAGCGCGACGTGGCCCTCGGCCCGATCACCGGCGTCGACGGCCAGCTGAGCGTCTACCACACCGACTTCAGCAACCGCCTGCTGGGCGTGGCCCCGTCCGCGGCGGCGATCTCGATCGTCGGCGGCGCGGCCATCGTCCAGAACGTGGGCGCGGTGAAGACCGACGGCGTCGACCTGGCCCTGACCCTGGAGCTGGGCGACCACTTCTCGTTCTACGACGCGGTCTCCTACAACCGCTCGGTCTATCAGGACGACTACACCAGCGGCTCGACCACGGTCGGCGGCGTGGTCACCCCGACGATCGTGCGCATCGCCGGCAAGAAGGTGCCCGGCAGCCCCGAATGGATGAACAAGTTCGTGGCCAGCGCCAACTTCGGCGCGTTCGAGGCCCAACTGATCGGCGACTTCGTCGGCGAGCGGTTCGCCACCTACACCAACGATCTGAAGGTCGACAGCTACATGCTGCTCAGCCTGCAGGTCAGCTACGCCTTCCAGACCCCGGCCAGCTGGCCGATCAAGGACCTCAAGCTCAGCGCCAACATCACCAACCTGGGCCAGGAGAAGGGCGACCTGAACGTCACCGTCTCACAGCCGGCCGGCAGCTACTCGACCTTCCCGATCCCGCCTCGCCAAGGGTTCGTGACCCTTTCGACGCGGTTCTGAGGCTGAGCGGCTCGCCGCCGATCCTCCCCTTTTGGTCGGCGAGCCACGCTCGCGTCGAACGCCCCGGACCTCGTGTCCGGGGCGTTTTTCGTTGGGCGGGACACAACACTTAGGCAATCGCCAAACTATCTCTTGACGCACGATGCGCCACGACGATACTTAGGCACATGACTAACCAACAACCCTCGCTCGACCTGATGTTCCAGGCGCTGGCCGATCCCAGCCGGCGGAGCATCGTCGAGCGGCTCTGCGCCGGCCCGGCCTCGGTCAGCGAACTGGCCCTACCGCTGGCCATGTCCCTGCCCTCGGTGATGCAGCATCTGCAGTTGCTGGAGGGCAGCGGCCTGATCCGCTCGGAGAAGGTCGGACG
>NZ_JBFTZS010000626.1:0-2041 GCF_056406675.1 Caulobacter sp. P1_B12_2
GGCCCGCCCGTCGGGCACGCCGCCGGGCGACTGGTTCCTGGTGGATCTGCGCGGCCTGCGCAGCGCCGATCTGGAAGCCCTGACGCCGGAATGGCGCGCGCTCATCCGCGGCTACGACCTTGCCATCGTGGCGCCGGAACTGTCTGCGTCCACCGTGCTGGGGGCTCGTGACGCCCCTTAGGCTCTGGACTCATTCCGCATAGCCAGAGAGCACGATGGCGGCGAGGGTCATGGCGGACAGAAAACGGTCGGGTAGCGGTCATATCTGATGGCGACCCGACGCCAGTCCTTGAGCTCGGCCTCAGGGGGACGCGCCGCCGAAACGCACATTCACAATCACGGTCATCCGGGCTGGGCCCGGACCGCTCCGCGCCTCCCCAATCGCTCACAGCCAGATTGGCGTGGGATCACACCCACTTGCCCCCACCTGGCGGCTAGGCCGCCTGTCCGCCCCCAGAGGGGGCGGAGGACGCGCGCACGACTCCTCTTCCCCCTGCGGGGGAAGACGACCGCGAGGCGGTCCGTAGGCGGCAAGTGTTCGCCGCACGCAGATCAGGAGTCTTGCCCTCCACCCACACCTCACCCCACCCCGATCGGCAAGGCCGTGGTGAACTTGATCTGCTCCATCGCGAAGCTGGACGAGACGTCGGTCAGCGGGGCCGTGGCGATCAGGCGGCGGTAGAAGCGGTCATAGGCGGCGATGTCGCGGACCACCACCTTGAGCAGATAGTCGACGTCGCCGCTCATCCGGTAGAACTCGACCACCTCGGGCAGGGCCTTGGCCCCGRCCGCGAAGGTGGCCAGCCAATCCTCGTCGTGGCGGCCGGTCTTCACGGCCACGAACACGGTCAGCGACAGGTCCAGGGCTTCGCGGTCGATCAGGGCGACGCGGGCGGTGATCACGCCGCTGTCCTGCAGCCGCTTGACCCGCTTCCAGCACGGGGTCTGGGACAGGCCCACCCGCTCGGCCAGCTCGGCGATGGGCGTGGTGGCGTCCTGCTGCAGGATGGTCAGCAGGCGGCGGTCGATCTGGTCCAGGGGTGTCATTCTCTGAACGGGCCTCTCGGGAGAATGGAATTCTCCTTAACTGCCACAATCGCGCATCTGAGACGATGTCATTCTCGCCAGGCGCGGCATCATGGAATAACGCGTCATCCCGGGGATTCCGATGCTCGACCTCTTCACCCGCCATCCGCGTTCGGTCGATGAGACCTATGGCGAGCACATGGGCGTGGCCTGGAGCTTCGCCTTCCCGATGCTGCTGGGCGGCGCGGCGTGTTTCGTCCACGGGATCTTCCCGTTCCTGTTCGAGACAACCGGCAGCCGCTGCGTGAAGCTGCTCTACACCCGCATCGCCAACCGGGGCCGCAAGCCCGGGTCCGACGCCCAGGTTCCGAGCTGGGCGGCGTTCGACGCGGTGATCTGAGGGATCAGACTTTCTTCCCTCCCCTTTAATGGGAGGGTGGACGCGAAGCGGGCGGGTGGGGCCTGCCGACTCATCAAACCCCACCCGACCCTGGCTCCGGCAGGGCCACCCTCCCCACAAGGGTGAGGGAAGGGGGCGATGCTCACCCAACCTGTGAGCTGACGACGTACAAGCTTGTCAGGAAACCTCCTCGGCGGGGTTCAATCTCCCCCTTGGCGCCCCGGCGCGCCTGGCCCATCGTCCCGGCCAAGAGTCGGGAGAAGAAACTTGAGCATCTGGAACCGCCGCAAGGCGATCGACACCGCCGCCGGCGATCCGGCCCACGCCCTGAAGAAGACGCTGAGCTGGTACCACCTGATCGCCCTGGGCGTCGGGGCTATCGTCGGCACCGGCATCTACACCCTGACCGGCGTCGGGGCCGGCCTGGCCGGGCCGGGCGTGATGCTGTCATTCCTGATCGCCGGGGCGGTCTGCGCCTGCGCGGCCCTGTGCTACGCCGAGCTGTCGACGATGATCCCGGCCTCGGGCAGCGCCTACACCTACAGTTACGTGGCCATGGGYGAGCCGGTCGCTTGGTTCGTGGGCTGGAGCCTGATCCTCGAATACACCCTGGTC
>NZ_JBFTZS010000627.1:0-2036 GCF_056406675.1 Caulobacter sp. P1_B12_2
GAGCGAGGCGGCCAGCACATGGGCGGCGGCGTTGGGCAGCACGTCGTGCAGGATGGTGGCGTAGGCCACCATGGTCGAGCCGGACACGCAGGCCATGCCGACCGTGATCAGCATGAACAGCTCGGACCGGGTCAGGCGCTCCAGATAGGCGCGGATGAAGATCGGCCCCTCGATCTGGCCCATGAAGATGGTGGCGGCGGTGGCCAGGGCGGGCGGGCCGCGCAGGCCCAGCGTCTTCTGGAACAGGAAGCCCAGGCCCTTGGCCAGCCACTTCAGGATGCCCCAGTGCCACAGCAGGGCCGACAGGGCGCAGACCACCAGGATCACCGGCATGACGCGGAACGCGAACAGGAAGCCGGCCCCGGGATTGGTCTCGGTATAGGGCGGGGTGGTGCCCGACAGGTAGCCGAACACGAAGTTGGTGCCGGCCTGGGTCGACGAGGCCAGGCCCTCGACCGCGCCGTTGACGCCTTGCAGGGCGTTGCGCGTGGCCGGCAGCTTGAACAGCACGAACACCAGCAGCAGCTGGATGGCGATGGCGCCGAGGGCCAGCACGAACGGGAAGCGCTTGCGGTTCTCGGACACGAGCCAGCAAAGGCCGAGGATCAGCGCCACGCCCGAAAGGGCTTGGACGTTCTCGGGAAGGAAGATCAAGACGGAAGATCCTAAATGAGCGACGCGCCCCCGCGACGCAGCCAAGGGACCAAATGACTATGAATGGGGGGCGCGGCGCAAGCGCTATGCTGCTGAATTCGCGAGGGTCGAGCGATCTGCCCGACCCTCGCGCCAAATGCTTCACGCCGCGACGTCGACCGACGAGGTCGTCGAGGCGGCCGAATTGGCGAGGCTGCTGGCCAGTTGGCTGAGCAGCTTCTGCATCAGGTCGGCGGCGTCGGTGGAGATGTCCGACCCCAGCTGGTCGTTCGCCGAGGTCAGGGTCTGGGCCAGTTCGGCGGCCGAGACCACGCCGTCGCCGTTCAGGTCGGCGGCGTCGGTGGAGGCGGAGGTCGCCGAACCGCTGTCGGCGCCGTCGCTGGGCGGAGGACCGGGCGGCGGGCCGCCGGGACCGTGGGGACCGCCCGGCGGCTTCATGGCCTGGAATTCGTCCAGCGACAGCGTTCCGTCGCCGTCCGAGTCGCCGTTGGCCAGCATGTTCGACGCCATGTCCGCGGCGCTGGGCGCGTCGGACGGCAGGTCCGTCGGCGCATGAGCCGCCATGGCCGTGGCCAGCTCCTCGCTGGTCACCGCCCCGTCGCCGTCGGCGTCGGCATCGGCGAACATCGAGGTGGCGCGGTCGGTCTGCTGGGTCTGCTGGGTGGTCAGCAGCGAGGCCAATGTATCGGCGCTGAAACCCTGGCCTGACGAGGACCAGCCCTGCATCGGCGGCGGCGCGCCGTTCTTGCCTCCCGAAGGCAGGTTTTGCCCGATCGCGGCGAACGGGTCGCTCGACGTCGCGTCGGCGGTCGTGGACTGGGTCGAGGCGGCCGCTCTCGCCTGCAGCAGTTGCTGCAGAAGCGATGAGGACCCGACACTGGAGATGGTCATCTGTCTCTCCTTTGAGAAAGGAGCGCCGGACCCTGCGCCGAACGCCCGCGCCGAAGGCTCGACGCGGCAGGTTCGATGCGAAAAACGTGCCTTATTTCAAGTTGTTACGACAAGGATACAATGGCGGCTCCACCGATACATCGGTGCGGAATGGGCAAGCTTCACCGAAGGGCGCGCGATCGGAATCGCGCCGCCAAAACACGCAGAACGCCGCTTCAAGGAGGTGCGCCACGCGCCTTACCCCGATTTAACTTGGCCGCTTGAAGTTCGCCGGGCATTGCTGCAACCCTAGATTTGGGGAGCGTACCGAGCATGTCGTTGGCCTTGGCCACACTGTTGTACGAGTGGCGTCGGTACATGGCGGCCGTGGTCGCCCTGGCGTTCTCCGGCTTGCTGGTGCTGGCCCAGGTCGGCATCTTCGTCGGCATCGGCAAGGGGTTCACCGCCCAGATCGACCGCGCCCGCGCCGACATCATGGTGCTGGGTCCCGG
>NZ_JBFTZS010000628.1:0-2033 GCF_056406675.1 Caulobacter sp. P1_B12_2
ACGTGGTGCTGTACAGCCCGATCCAGATGGCCGCCGACCTGCCGGAAAACTACGAAGCCCGCCCCGACGCCTTCCAGTTCATCCGCGACGTGCCCACCGACTGGGAGACGTCCAAGACGCTGCAGGGCGAGATCGGCGACTACATCGTGGTGGCCCGCCAGCCGCGCGGCGGCAAGGACTGGTTCCTGGGCGCCCTGACCGACGAGACCGCCCGCAAGCTGACCCAGAAGCTGGACTTCCTGGCCCCCGGCAAGCGCTACGAGGCCCAGATCTACGCCGACGGTCCGGGCGCGGACTACATCACCAACACCACGGCCCTGGCGGTGTCGAAGAAGGTGGTGACCAGCAAGGACAGCCTGGAGTTCGCCATGGCGCCGGGCGGCGGGACGGCGGTGCGGTTCAAGGCGCTGGATTAGCCCCAACAACGGAGTCATCCCGGACAAGCGCGCAGCGCGCCGATCCGGGACCGCCCCGAAGTGCTGAGCTCAGGCGTCGGTCCCGGGTCTTCGCTTCGCTACGCCCGGGATGACAATCTTGATTGTTGAGGGGGCTAGCCCACCGTCACGCTCACAGTGCTCGCCTTCAGTCCCGGCGCCGACGCCGTCACCCGCAGCTCGCCAGCCTGACCGCGCCGTGTGCGGACGATCGCCTGGACCAAGCCGTTGAAGGCCTTGCGCGAGCTGGCGACGTCCGGCTCGTGACTGGTCGGGTTGCCGTTGCCGACGCCGATCACCTGGCCGGGACCGGTCACCGCGAAGGTCACGAGCTCATCAGCGCGGGGAACCAGCCGGCCCTTGGCGTCCAGCACTTCCACCTTGAGGATCGCAACGTCCTGGCCGTCGGCGGCGACCCGCGAGCGGTCCGCCGTCAGGCGCAGGCTGGCGGCCGGGCCGGCGGTCTCGCGGCGTTCGCGCAGGATGACCTTGCCGGCCTTGTAGCCGTGGGCCTCGATCACGCCCGGCGCATAGGACACCGACCATTCGACATGGTGGTTGGGAACGACGTCCCGCACGCCCTGGCTCTTGCCGTTCAGGAACAGCTCGACCTTGTCGCAGTTGCTGTGGGCCCAGACCGCGATCGGCTGGCCCTCGCGGCCTTCCCAGTTCCAGTGCGGCAGCAGGTGCAACAGCGGCTCGGGACGCCACCAGGCGCGGTAGTAGTAATAGTTGTCCTTCGGGAAGCCGCAGGTGTCGAACGCGCCGAAGTGCGAGCTGATGCTGGGCCAACGGTTGAAGGGGGTCGGCTCGCCGCGATAGTCGAAGCCGGTCCAGATGAAGCCGCCGGCCATCCACGGACGGTCGGCCGCGTGGCTCCACCACTTCTCGGCCGTGGTCGCCCACCAGGGATGCTCGGTGTCGTAGGCCGGGACGTAGGACTTGGCGTCGTCGCGGGCGTATTCGCCGCGCGTGGCCACGGTGCTGGCGCTCTCGGTGCCGATCACCGGCACGTGCGGGAACCTGGCGTGGAAGTCGTCCATCTTCTCGTGGCGATAGTTGAAGCCCTGGACGTCGATGACGGCGCTGATGCCCTCGCCGAAGCCGTTGTCCATCGCCGCGATGACCAGGCGGCTGGGGTCTAGCCGGTTGACCAGCCGCTTCATGGTGGTGGCCACCTTGGCCCCGCGGGCCGTGCCTTGCTGCGGCTCCTCGTTGCCGATCGACCACAGGATCACCGACGGGTGGTTGCGGTCGCGGCGGACCAGGCGCTCCAGCTCGTCCAGCGAGGTGGGGTCGCTGGACATCCGGCGGGTCTCGTCGATCACCAGGATGCCCATACGGTCGCAGGCGTCCAGCAGCTCGACCGTCGGCGGATTGTGCGAGGCGCGATAGGCGTTGTTGCCCATGCTCTTCAGCTGCTCCAACCGCCAGACTTGCAGAGCGTCGGGAATGGCCGCGCCGACGCCGGCGTGGTCCTGGTGGTTGCAGGAGCCCTTCAGCTTCACGGATTGACCGTTCAGCAGGAAGCCCTTGTCGGCGTCGAAGGCGATCGAGCGGACGCCGAAGCGGGTGACGTAGCGGTCCACCACCGACCCG
>NZ_JBFTZS010000629.1:0-2029 GCF_056406675.1 Caulobacter sp. P1_B12_2
GACAAGAACGGCGTCCTGTCGCACGACGAATATGTCGGCRAATTCACCGCCCGCCTGACCAAGCGCCTGGCCGCCTCGACCGACACCACCGAGAAGAAGGAAGAGGAGCGCGTGCGCCAGACCCGCCAGGCCGAGGTCCGCTTTGGCGTGCTGGATACCGACAAGAGCGGCGGCATTACCCCGGCCGAGTTCGAATATTCGGGCTGGCGGATGTTCGTGACCCACGACACCAACAAGGACGGCGCCGTCACGGCGGCCGATCCTGTGGCCGAGGATACGAACTAGATCCCCAAATTGTTGTCATCCCGGACAAGCGCGAAGCGCGCCGATCCGGGACCGACCCGAAGCGCTGAGCTCAGGCGTCGGTCCTGGGTCTGCGCTTCGCTCCGCCCGGGATGACAAGGCATAGGCAACTAATGAGTTGCATATTTGGCTCACCGGAGTCATGAATGGGCAACCAGGAGGTTGCCGTCATGACCGACCGCATTGAAAAGACCATCGACCTGAACGCGCCCGTCGAGCGCGTCTGGCGCGCCGTCAGCGACCACAGGGAATTCGGGACCTGGTTCAAGGTCGATCTCGAGGCGCCGTTCGCCGTGGGCCAGGAGGCGCGCGGCCAGATCACCCATCCCGGCTACGAGCACGTGACCTGGAAGGCGGGGATCGTGGCCATCGAGCCGCCCAGGCGCTTGGCCTTCACCTGGCATCCCTACGGGATCGATCCCGACGTCGACTACGACCAGGAAGAGCCGACCCTGGTCGAGTTCCGGCTGGAGCCGAACGGGGCCGGCACGCGGCTGACGATCATCGAGTCCGGCTTCGACAAGGTGCCGGCCCATCGCCGCGACGAGGCCTTCCGGATGAACGACGGGGGCTGGACGCAGCAGGTCCAGAACATCAAGGCCCATGTTGAATCCTAGCGCCGCCGTCCTCGACCCCGCGCCGATCTTCGCCGCTCTGGGCGACCGCACCCGCCTGTCTCTGCTGGGCAAGCTGGCCGACGGCCAGGCGCGGTCGATCGCGACCCTGTCGACCGACACCGCCCTGACCCGCCAGGCGATCACCAAGCACCTGCACGTGCTGCAGGACGCCGGCCTGGTCGCCTCCCTGCGGGTCGGCCGCGAGAGCCGCTTCGCCGCCCGCCGAGAGACCCTTGACGAGGCCCGCGCCTATCTCGACGGCGTGTCGCGCCAGTGGGACGACACGCTGGGTCGGCTGAAGGCGTTCGTGGAGAGCACCTGAGCCTGTCATCCCGGACGAAGCGAAGATCCGGGACCGCCGGAAGCTGTGAGCTCACGCGTCGGTCCCGGATCGGCGCGCTTCACGCTTGTCCGGATGACAACCGATTAGGAGCGGATCAAACCCCGGCCTTGACCGGCGGCTCGGCGTACGAGGCCGACGCGGTGATCATCTCGTCGGGCACGGCCAGCATCTGCAGATAGGCCTTCTTCGGATAGGCCATGTGGGGCTTGTCCTCGGCATAGGCGGGCTGGGCCACCGGGCTGGGACCGTCATAGGGGGCGGGGGCCTTGAAGCGCGCGGCCTCCTCGGCGCTGATCCCCGCCTTGGCCAGCACGGCGGGATCCACCCAGCGAGCGGGGTCGATCGGCTCGCCGGGCGCGGCGACCTCCAGGGTCATCTGGTCGGGACCGGCGAAATAGATCGATCGGCACATGCCGTGGTCGATCGGGCCGAGCACATTGACGCCGTGGCTGCGAATGCGATCGCGCAGGACCAGCAGCTGCGCCTCGCTGTCGGCCCGGAAGGCCAGGTGCTGCAGCGTGCCCGGCGCGCTGGGCAGGGCCCCGTTGCCGGCGTGGGTGACGCCCAGCTGCACGGGGATCTTGTCGACGTCCGGCAGTTGGACGATCGAGAAGTAGCTGTGGTCGTTCATGCGCAGGAAGGCGTGCAGGCCGCCCGGCACGCCATGCATGTCGAACAGCGCCACCAGCGGACAGCCCATAACCTCCGAGAAGAACGCGATGTGCTTCTTGATGTCGCCGGCCATGAAGGCCAGGTGGTGGATGCC
>NZ_JBFTZS010000630.1:0-2011 GCF_056406675.1 Caulobacter sp. P1_B12_2
CTTCCGGATAACGATGGCGCGGAGCGGCAGGCTTCGTCGAAACGGTATTTATTCAAAGTTCTCCGGACGTCGTCCGGCGCTCCGCGACCCTTTCCGATCAGCTCACAGCYTYTGGCGTGGGATCACACCCACTTGCCCCCACCTGACCGCTAAAGCGGTCTGTCCGCCCCCATGGGGGGCGGAGGACACGGACGCCGGCGGCGGAGCCTCTTCCCCCTCTGGGGGAAGACGACCGCGAAGCGGTCCGTAGGGGGCAAGTGATCGCCGCTGCAAGGCGCCCGAAAGCGCCCCTGCCCTACTTCTCCAACCGGGCCACCAAGCTGGAGGTATCCCACCGATGACCACCCATCGCCTGGACCTCCTCGTAGAACCCGTCGATCAGCGCCGTGCCCTCCAGCTTGGCGCCGTTCACCGCCGCCTCGGCCAGGGCGATGCCCAGGTCCTTGCGCATCCAGTCGACCGCGAAGCCGAAGTCGAACTTGCCCTCCGACATGGTCTTCCAGCGGTTCTCCATCTGCCACGACTGGGCGCTGCCCTTGGAGATGGCGGCCAAGACGTCGTCGGTCGGCAGTCCGGCGCGCTTGGCGAAGTGCAGCGCTTCGGCCACGCCCTGGACCACGCCGGCGATGGCGATCTGGTTGCACATCTTGGTCAGTTGCCCCGCGCCCGACGGACCCATCAGCCGGATGGCCTTGGCGTAGGCGTCCAGCACCGGCTCGACCCGGGCGTAGGCGGCCGCGTCGCCGCCGGCCATGATCGTCAGCTGGCCGTTCTCGGCCCCGGCCTGGCCGCCCGACACCGGGGCGTCGACGAACCAACGGCCGACGGCCCGGGCCGCGGCGTCCATCTCGCGGGCCACGGTGGCCGAGGTGGTGGTGTGGTCGACGATCACCCCACCCTCCCCCATGGCCGACAGCACCTGCGCCACCACGTCGCGGACGTCGTCGTCATTGCCGACGCACAGGCAGACCAGCTCGGCCCCCGCCACCGCCTCGGCGATGGTCGGTCGGGACGCGCCGCCGTGCTTCTCGACCCAGCGCGCGGCCTTGTCGGGACTGCGATTGAAGACGGTCACCTCATGGCCGGCGGCCTTCAGGTGGCCCGCCATCGGAAAACCCATCACGCCCAGGCCGATAAACGCCGTCTTCATGCCGCGAACTCCTCTTGGAAGACGCCCGACATCGCCCTTCGCGGCCCCAATCGCAACGGCATTTTAACGTCCAGCCCTCACGTTCGCTCGAACAGGGTTAAGCAGGCTTAAGCGCAATGGCCGTCAGCGGCGAACAGCCGATCATCATCAAGAAGGTCAAGAAGGTCGTCGGCGGGGGTCACCACGGCGGCGCCTGGAAGGTCGCCTACGCCGACTTCGTGACCGCCATGATGGCCTTCTTCCTGCTGATGTGGCTGCTGAACACGACCAGCCCCGAGCAGAAGCAGGGCATCGCCGACTATTTCGCGCCGGCCTCGATCTCGTCCAGCACCAGCGGCTCGGGCGGCATTCTGGGCGGCACCTCGCTGGGCGACGACGGCGCCAAGGCCGATGGCAAGATGTCGGTCATCCAGCAGATGGCCCCCGAGGCCCCCACCGAAACCGACAAGACCGGCCAGAGCTCGACCGCCGCCAGCCTCGACTCGGCCAGCGAGCAAGCTCTGCGCGACGCCCTGGCCAAGAAGGAGCAGGACAGCTTCGCCTCGGCCGCCCAGTCGCTGCGCCAGTCGCTGCAGGACATGCCGGAACTGGCCGAGCTGTCCAAGCAGATCATGATCGACCAGACCCCCGAGGGCCTGCGCATCCAGCTGATCGACCAAGACGGCCGCTCGATGTTCAAGGAGAACTCGCGCGAACCCAACGACCGGGCCCGCATCCTGCTGCGCGCCGTCGCCAAGGTGATCAACCAGCTGCCCAACCGCATCACCATCTCGGGCCACACCAGCGCCAGCGCCGCCGGCAAGCGCGCCGACAGCGACTGGTCCCTGTCGGCCGAGCGCGCCGACGCCTCGCGCCAGGTGC
>NZ_JBFTZS010000631.1:0-2000 GCF_056406675.1 Caulobacter sp. P1_B12_2
GCGTCGCGGACCTTGGCCTGATCCTCGGGACGGCCCCGGTCGAGCAGGCGGCGCGAGCCGGTCAGCAGGTTGGCGATCGCCGACAGCGGCTGGTTCAGTTCGTGGGCCAGGGTCGAGGCCATCTCGCCCATGGCGGTCAGGCGCGAGACATGGACCAGCTCGGTCTGCAGGTCGCGCAGCCGGGCCTCCGTGTGCTGGCGCTCGGTCAGGTCGCGGATGAAGCCGGTGTAGAACGGCCGCGAGCCCCGCGTTTCGCCGACCGCCAGCTCCATGGGGAAGGTCGAGCCGTCCTTGCGCTTGCCCACCACCACGCGGCCGGCGCCGATGATCCGCTTCTCGCCGGTCTGGGCGTAGCGGCTCAGGAAGCCGTCGTGGCTGGCGTGGTCCGGCTCGGGCATCAGCAGGCTGACATTGCGGCCGATCGCCTCGCCGGCGCTCCAGCCGAACAGCCGCTCGGCGGCGGGGCTGAACGAGGTCATCACGCCGACGGGATCGATGACAATCACCGCGTCGGGCGCCGAGTCGAGGATCGACTGCAGGTGATGGGTCATGGCCGCCGCGCGTGAGCGGGCGGCGTGGAACCAGCCGCCGCCGACCGACATGCCGAAGCCGATCATCACGAACACCAGGCTGGACAGGGCCGTGGCCTGGTCCGGCGTCCCGCGCACCTTCAGCAGCCACACCGCCCCGGCCGCCAGCACGGTGGCGAACAGGCCCGGCGCCAGGCCGCCGACCGCGGCGCTGATCAGCACCGCCGGCACGAACAGCAGGAAGGCCGAGGGGGCAGTGAAGCCGGGAGGCAGGGCCAGCTGGATCAGGGCGCAGGCCACGACCGTGGCCAGGGCCGCCAGATAGGCCCGGGGCCTCAGGTCGCTGTGCAGCGTCCCGGCCGAAACCGTGGTCATCACGTGATAGCGGTCTCCGCTGCGCAAGGTCGGCTACCCTATAGCCCTTGGCGGAGAGATTGGCAGTTCCTGATCGCACAGGGCGCGCGGCGCGGGACGATGGCTGACCAGCACCAGGCCCTGGCCGGTGCGCTTGAGGCGGGCGTCCAGGCGCTCGACGACCAGCGCCTCGGTCGCGGCGTCCAGGCCCTCGGTGGGTTCGTCCAGCAGCAGCCACGGGGCGTCGCGCAGCAGGGCGCGGRCCAGGGACAGCCGCCGCCGCTCGCCGCCCGACAGCCGCTCGCCGTTCTCGCCGATCCAGGTGTCCAACCCTTGCGGCAGGGCGCGAACCCGGGCCTCCAGCGCGGCGTCGGCCAGGGCGTCCCACAGGGCCTCATCGGGGTGAGCGCCGGCCAGGGCCAGGTTGGCGCGGACCGTGCCGGCGATCATCGCGGCGTCCTGGGGGGCGTGGGCGAAGGCCGCGCGGGTTCGTGCGGCTGGCTCCTGGCCGCCACACGACAGCCGCTCATTCGGGCTTGGAGCGCGCAGGCCCAGCAGGCGTTCCAGCACCGTGGTCTTCCCGCAGCCCGAGCGGCCTGTCAGGACCAGACGAGAACCGGGTTTGAGTGTGAGATCGCCGAACCCAAGGCTGGGGCGATCCGGCGAGGCCTCGGCGCTCGCCGCGCTCGGCGCATGCCTCAGGACCGCATCCAGCCGCGCCGCCGCCGCATCCGCCCCGGCCTCCTGCTCGAACGCCTTGCCGACCCCCGCCAAGCCTTCCAGCGCCATGGCGGCGGCCAGGCCGGCCATCGCCGCCAGGGGCGTCGCGGCGTCGCGGGCGAAGGCCAGGACCCCGGCGACGGCGAGGCCCAGGATCGCGCCCTGCAGCACCATCAGCCAGCCTGCCGCGGCGACGGCGTCTTGCTTGAGGGCGTCCAGACGCGCGCCCTTTGCGGCGATCTCGGCGGCGGCGCGGTCCTGGACGCCATAGACCCGCAGCTCCGGCGCGGCGGCGGCATAGGCGGCGAGGGYGTCCTTCAGGTCGCCGGCGGCCTGCTGGATCGCGGGGCCGGCCTCGGCGGTCAGGCGAYGGGCCAAGGCGCGGCCGCCCAGCAC
>NZ_JBFTZS010000632.1:0-1972 GCF_056406675.1 Caulobacter sp. P1_B12_2
GCGACCAGTTGGTCCTTGGTCACGCCCCAGCGCTTCATCCAGTATTCGACCTGATGGCGTTCGCGCGGGTCGAGGCGGTCCTCGTCGCGGAAGTCGCGTTTGCCTTTGGGGGCGCCCATCGTTGTCTCCTGCGTTCTCCTGGCGGGCCTATCCTGCGCCACGGACGTTGTCGAGGCGACGGATAGACAACAGAAAGACGCCGATGAGCGATCCCGACCTAGAAGCCATGGCCCAAGACGAGCTGTCGCGCGCCATGACCCTGACTTGGCGCGATCTCAACAAGGTGATTCCCTGGGGCGACACCTTCGAGGGGATCTCGCCGGCCGGCCGCAATGTCGAGGTCGAGCGGAACTACCTGTGGGCCGATCAGCCCGGCGGCGACATCCTGTGCGAGATCTCCGTCTATGGCGGTCCCAGCCGCTACGACCAGGGCGCCAAGGCGCAGGGCGTGATTTCTCAGCGAGCGTGACGGCCGAAAGTGTGAGCGGTTTCGGCGGCCGTTACGCGCCAAAAGGGCGCCGTCGCATAACCTTGGTCGTGCAAGCGGCGCCATGATGCGTTAACCATGTGACTCTTGCTTGCCTGTTGCTGGAGGGGGTCCGGTGTACCAGTCAGAGTTTCCCGTCGATACGCCGGTTCCGATCTTCGATCCCACCTTGCTGGCGGGCATCGCCCTGGTCGTGCTGGCCGTGGCGATCCTTACCTACTATGTCGGCAAACACGTGGGCGGGCGCGGGCGCGACGAGCGTTGGCGCGAGGTGCCCAAGACCATTCACGAGGCGGTCAAGGCCAAGTGCGTGGCGGCCACCAGCGCGCCGTCCGGCGAGCTTCTCTACAAGGCTCAGGACCTGGTCGAGGAAGTGCAGCGCAGGATCGGGCCTGTGCTGGCGTTCGGCGGTCCCTGCTACAAGGCGTTGAAGGGTGTGACCGAGGCCCTCAAGGGCGAGCCGGTCGAAGACAAGTCCAAGGACAAGGACAAGCCCAAGGGCGCCCACGGCGCCAAGAAGGAGGACAAGCACGGTCACGATGACGGTCACGGCGGAAGTCACAAGCCCGAGGCCGAGCTGGAGCTGGCCGCGGCCAATGTCAYGATCCTGGGCGGCCAGACCCTGGTCCTGACCAGCCACCGTCCGGGCCACGAGCCCGATGCGCACGACCCGCACGGGGACGAAGAGCCGAAGGTTCTTGACCACAAGGACTATTCTCGCCAAGTCCGCATGGCCGTTGTGGAATTTTCCGATTTCTGGAGCCGGGGCGATTGTCTCAACGAACTTCAACGCTGCCAGGCGGCGCTGACCAGGACCGAGCCTTTCAAGTCCAAGGACATCGAGGGGCACTGAGCCGACGGTTCCATTTTCCGTGGGCGCCCCTTCGCTGGGCGTCCGAACGGTCGAATGCACAACCGCCAAGCGAAACGACTGCTTTCCTGTCCCCAGGCTTGGCCGTGATTGAGCGGGGCCGATGCGCCGCGCCAGATCGGGCCTTGTCGACGCGAGCGACCGCTAGAGTCGCGGGCGTATGGAGGACGAAAGGAAGGCCATGGCCGCGACGGTCTCACTCATGACGCAGATCCCCCCAGAAGGCGCCCCCGAGCATGTCTCGCTGGCCGACTATCTACCCTACCAGCTGGTCGTCGCCGCCAACGCGGTGACACGGTTGGTGTCCCGCGCCTACGAGGACCGGTTCGGCCTCAGCATCCCGCAGTGGCGGCTGATGTCGGTGCTGGCCGAAGGGCCGCTGACCCAGCAAGCCGCCGTCGTGCGCACGGCGATGGACAAGGTGCGCGTCAGCCGCGCGGCCCAGGACCTGGTCGAGCGCCGCCTGGCCGTTCGCCTGAGCAACCGGGTCGACCGACGCTCGCACAGCCTGGAGCTGACCGCCGCTGGCCGCCGCCTGTTCGCCGAGATCGTGCCCCTGGCCCGCGCCTACGAGGCCGCTCTGCTGGCCGGGCTGGCGCCCAACGAGGTCGCGA
>NZ_JBFTZS010000633.1:0-1968 GCF_056406675.1 Caulobacter sp. P1_B12_2
CTGTTGCCGTCCTTGACCGTCGGGTCGAAGAAGTCGCGGCCCAGCTCCAGATAGGTGGCGATGGCCTTCAGCACCCGCACGCCCAGGCTGTCGAGGGCTCCGTACATCCAGCCGACATTGTGGTGGAAGCTGGGGATCTCGGCCGGCCAGACATTGTCGGCCATGTTGGCGCGGAACGGGTGGCCCGGCGGCAGATCGCGGCCGACGTGCCAGAATTCCTTCAGGTCGTAGTGGGTGGCGCCCTTGGCGGTCTCGATGCCGAACGGGATGTAGCCGCGCGAGCCGCCCGACGCCCCGGCGTACTGCTTCTTGATCTCCACCGGCAGGGCGAAGAAGGCCTTGGCGTCGGCGATAGCCGCATCGATGCGGGCCTGCGGCATGTCGTGGTCCGAAATGACCGCGAAGCCGTAGCGCTGGAACGACGCGCCCAGCGCCTGGGCGAACCTGTCGAAATCCTTCGAATACAGGGTGAACGAGACGGGTTCGATGGCGGATGCGGACACGGGCTGGAGCCTCGACATTAGGCGGATGGAAATTAGTAAGACCAGACTTACTACACCGGCCGGGGCCAAAGCGCCAAGGGGCGGCGCCGGGGCGTTGGCGGGGGGTGCGAAGGCCCTGTTCATCCCAGGGTCATCGGCCGGAGTGGAACTTGACCATGGACAGGGCGTTCTGCCCGCCGAGGATCGCACGCCGTGGCGTGGGATCAAGATCGTCTGAACGGGTTCGAGAGAGAAAACGACCATGATCAAAAAGACCGCCGTCGGCGTCGCCATGATGGGCGCCCTGGCCTTGGCCGCTTGCACCACCACCGATCCCTATACGGGCATGCCGGTCCGCAACAACACCGGCACGGGCGCTTTGACCGGGGCGGGCGTCGGCGCGGTCCTGGGCTATCTGACCAACACCAACAAGGGCGAACAGGGCCGCAAGAACGCCCTGATCGGGGCCGGCATCGGCGCCCTGGCCGGCGGCGCCGTCGGCAACTACATGGACCGCCAACAGGCCGATTTCCGCCGCAGCCTGGAAGGCTCGGGCGTGATGATCCGCCGCAACGGCGACCAGATCGTGCTGATCATGCCCAGCGACGTGACCTTCGCGGTCGACAAGTCCGAGGTGCAGCCCAACTTCACCCGCGTGCTCGACGACGTGGCCCGCACGCTGAACGCCTATCCGCAGACGACCATCGACGTGGTCGGCCACGCCGACAGCAGCGGTCCGGACGACTACAACCAGACCCTGTCGGAGCGCCGCGCCAGTTCGGTGGCCGGCTATCTGACCGGCCCGGGCCGGGTGATCGCCGACCGCGTCTTCGTGGCCGGCCAGGGCGAACGCCAGCCGATCGCCACCAACGACACCGCCGAAGGCCGCGCCCAGAACCGCCGGGTCGAGATCATCCTGCGGCCGCTGACGAAGTAGGGCTTTCCTGGGGGCGGGCGGCTCACGCCACCTGCCCCCTACGGACCGTGAAGCGGTCAGGTGGGGACAAATGTTCATCGCCGCGGACGTCCGGTCCGCCTAAGGCTTCATGGCGTCGGCGCGGCTTTCCAACAGGCCCGGCCGATGCGATTTCATCTCCGCGCGCCACGCCAACAGGTCGGCCCTCGCCGGCCCCTTCGGCGTTTTGCCGAGTTGCTCGTCGATCTTGGCCAGGATCGCGTCGTTCAGGGCCAGCGCGGCCCGGACCCCTTCGATCATCAGGACCCGAAGGTCGTTGCCTCGGCGGATCTTGCGGCGGCGGGGCGGCTTGGACTTGGGCATGAGGGTCTCCGTCCTGGAAGGCGGGCGCGGGTCTTCGACCTCGRGCTTTCGCTGGCGAGTGGGTGRGGAGGCGCRGAGCGGTCCGGGCCGAGCCCGGATGACCGTGGGTTTGAATGTGCGTTTCGGCTTGGCTCGACCGCTCCGCGAAACCGTTCTTCTCAAGGGACGGCGACTGAGGGCTTGTTTCATCCCGATCGACGTTTCCCC
>NZ_JBFTZS010000634.1:0-1942 GCF_056406675.1 Caulobacter sp. P1_B12_2
ACGTAACCAACCCCTGGACGGTGCGGCAGTACGCGGGCTTCTCGACCGCCGAGGACAGCAACGCCTTCTACCGCCGCAACCTCGCGGCCGGTCAGATGGGCCTGTCCGTGGCCTTCGACCTGGCCACCCACCGCGGCTACGACAGCGACCACGAGCGGGTGAAGGGCGACGTCGGCATGGCCGGCGTGGCGATCGATTCCATCCTCGACATGCGCACGCTGTTCAGCGGCATTCCGCTCGACAAGATGAGCGTGTCGATGACCATGAACGGCGCGGTGCTGCCGATCCTGGCGCTCTACATCGTCGCCGCCGAGGAACAGGGCGTCAGCCCCGACAAGCTGTCAGGAACCATCCAGAACGACATCCTCAAGGAGTTCATGGTCCGCAACACCTACATCTACCCGCCCGCCCCCTCGATGCGGATCATCTCGGACATCTTCGCCTTCACCTCGGAGAAGATGCCGAAGTTCAACTCGATCTCGATCAGCGGCTATCACATGCAGGAGGCCGGGGCCTCGGCCGACCTGGAGCTGGCCTACACCCTGGCCGACGGCGTCGAATACGCCCGGGCCGGCGTCGCGGCGGGCATGAGCATCGACACCTTCGCGCCGCGCCTGTCGTTCTTCTGGGCGATCGGCATGAACTACTTCATGGAAGTCGCGAAAATGCGGGCCGCCCGTCTCCTGTGGGCCCGACTGATGAAGCGCGAGTTCGATCCCAAGGACGACCGCTCGCTCAGCTTGCGCACCCATAGCCAGACCTCGGGCTGGTCGCTGGCCGCCCAGGACGTGTTCAACAACGTCTCGCGGACCTGCGTCGAAGCCATGGCGGCGGTCAACGGCCAGACCCAGAGCCTGCACACCAACGCCCTGGACGAGGCCCTGGCCCTGCCCACCGACTTCTCAGCCCGCATCGCCCGCAACACCCAGCTGTTCCTGCAGATGGAGAGCGGCACGACCCGCGTCGCCGATCCGTGGGGCGGCAGCTACTATGTCGAGCGCCTGACCCACGACCTGGCGGTCAAGGCCCTGGCCCATATCGAAGAGGTCGAGGCGGCCGGCGGCATGGCCAAGGCCATCGAGCAGGGCATTCCCAAGCTGCGCATCGAGGAGGCGGCCGCCAAGACCCAGGCCCGCATCGACGCCAATCGCCAGAGCGTGGTCGGCGTCAATCGCTACAAGCCCGAGGTCGTCGACGAGATCCCGATGCTGAAGGTCGACAACACGTCGGTCCGCACCCAGCAGCTTGAGAAGCTGGCCCGGCTGAAGGCCGAGCGTGATCCGGCCGCCACCGCGGCGGCGCTGAAGGCGCTGGAGGACGGCGCGCGAGGGACCGACAACTTGCTGGCCCTGGCCGTCGATGCGGCCCGCGCCCACGCCACGGTCGGCGAGATCAGCCTGGCCATGGAGAACGTCTTCGGTCGCCACCGCGCCACCATCCAGTCGATCCAGGGGGTCTACATGAAGGAAGCCGGCAGCGACCCCGCCGCCGCCCGGGCGAAAGCCATGGTCGAAGCGTTCGAGCAGGCCGACGGCCGTCGCCCGCGCATCCTGGTCGCCAAGATGGGCCAGGACGGCCACGACCGCGGCCAGAAGGTGATCGCCACCGCCTTCGCCGACCTGGGCTTCGACGTCGACATCGGCCCCCTGTTCCAGACCCCGGCCGAGGCCGCCAAGCAGGCGGTCGAGAACGACGTCCACATCGTCGGCGCCAGCTCCCTGGCGGCCGGGCACCTGACCCTGGCGCCGGAACTGAAGGCCGAACTGGCCAGGCAAGGTCGCGGCGACATCATGATGGTGGTCGGCGGCGTGATCCCGCCCCAGGACTTCCAGGCCCTGCTCGACGCCGGCGCCGCGGCGATCTTCCCGCCCGGCACGGTGATCGCCGAGGCCGTGATCGAGCTGCTGGACAAGCTGAACAAGCAGCTCGGCTACACCCAGGG
>NZ_JBFTZS010000635.1:0-1940 GCF_056406675.1 Caulobacter sp. P1_B12_2
TCTTCGTGGCGGCCTGCTTCATGCGGCCGCCGCGCAAAGCCGCCGCACAAGAGCCGGTCGCCGAACCGGTCCCCAGTATGCTTCAAGACGCCGCGTAAGGAGGAGCCGCTATGTTCCACAGCCCATCCAAGCACAAGGACTTCGGGGTGTTCCTCCCGGTCGCCAACGGCGGCTGGATCATCTCCAAGACCACCCCGGTCCTCGACGGCCTCTACCAGCAGAACAAGGCCGCGGCGGTCACCGCCGACCAGGTCGGCATGGACTTCGTGATGTCCATGGGCAAGTTCCGCGGCTTTGGCGGCGAGACCGACCACTGGGGCACGGCCCTGGAGTCGGTGACGATGATGGCTGGCATCGCGGAAGCCACCAAGAACGTCCGCATCTGGGCCACCATCCACCCGCTGCTGCAGAACCCGGCCGTGGCCGCCAAGATGATCTCCACCCTGGACCACATCAGCGGCGGCCGCGCGGGCCTCAACATCGTGGCCGGCGCCTACAAGGGCGAGTTCGACCAGATGGGCGCCTGGGACGACAGCCTGTCCCACGACGACCGCTACGCCCTGACCGAGGAATGGACCACGGTGGTCAAGCGCCTGTGGTCGGAGGACAGCGTCGATTTCGCCGGCAAGTTCTTCAACATGAAGGATTGCCAGTCCAAGCCCAAGCCGCTGTCCAAGCCGCGTCCCGAGATCGTCTGCGCGGGCATGAGCGACCGCGGCTTCCAGTTCTCGGTGCGCGAGGCCGACGTCTGCTTCATCGGCGGCCGCACGCCCGACGAGCGCCGCGACGCCTCGCTGCGCGCCAAGAAGGCCGCCGAGGCCATGGGCAAGACCATCAAGACCTACGCCATGTGCACGGTGGTCCACGGCGACACCGACGCCAAGGCCGCCGCCATGGTCGAGCACTACAAGGACGGCGCCGACATGGGCGCGATCCTGGCCATGCTGGCCAGCTGGGGCGTGCCGGCCGACAAGCTGGACAGCGTCGCGGCCCAGCAGGGCGCCTTCATGACCCACACGGTGGTCGGCTCGCCCGCCACCTGCCGCGAGCAGATCGAGGAGTTCGTCACCTACTGCGAGCTGGACGGCCTGATGCTGATCTTCCCCGACTATGTCGAGGGCCTGACCATGTTCGGCGCCGACATCCTGCCGGGTCTGCGGGCGGTCTATTCGTGAACGCCGTGAGCCCGACAGCTTCGGCGACGGACGACCTGACCGGCTGGATCGCGCCAGGTCGCACCGCCGTGCTGATCATCGACATGCAGGTGGACTTCGCCTCGCCGGACGGCGCGCTGGGCGGCTTCATCGACATGAGCGTGGTCGAGCCGGCCCTGGCGGCGGCCGAAAAGTTGGCCGCCGACGCCCGCGCGGCCGGCGTGCCGGTGGTGTTCGTGGGCCTGCACACCACGCCCGAGACCGACTCCGCCGCCTGGAACGAGCGCATGCGCCGTCGCGGCGGCGATCCCGATGTCGACGCGGCCCTGTGCCGGGCCGGGCAGGTGGGGTCGGAGTTCTACGGACCCAAGCCGCTGTCGGGCGAGCTGGTGGTGCCCAAGACTCGCTACAGCGGTTTCGTCGGCACCGACCTGGACCTGAAGCTGACCGAGATGGGCGTCGACACCCTGGTGGTGGCCGGCCTGACCACCGAGTGCTGCGTGGACAGCACCGTGCGCGACGCCTTCAGCCTGGACTACCACGTGTTCGTCGCCGCCGACGCCTGCGCCGCCTACGAGGCGGACATCCATGAGGCGTCGCTGAAGGTGATGGAACTGAACAGCGCGATCCTGACCGACACGGCGGCCGTGGCGGCGGCTTGGGCGGTCAAATGATCCTTCAATCCAACCAAGTCCTGTCTTCCCGGACAAGCGCGAAGCGCGCCGATCCGGGACCGACGCGTGAGCTCGGCGCTTCCGGCGGTCCCGGATCTTCGCTGCGCTACGT
>NZ_JBFTZS010000636.1:0-1930 GCF_056406675.1 Caulobacter sp. P1_B12_2
CCCAACGACAGGGCGGTGTCGCCGCCCGTGACGACTTGCACCAACGAGGACCGATTGTAGCGCTTGCCGTTGATCATCACGAGAACCTGGTCGGCGCCGAGGCCGCGCAACGACGGCGCGCGCACGAAGGTCGAGGCGTCGGAGATGGTGTTCTGCGGGACGTAAAAGGACGGGACGAGGTTCTTGACCACGTCCAGCATGTCGGCGGCCGGCTGGCGGCTGAGCTCTTCCCCCCCGAAGACATCGATCGGAGACGGCGAATCCACCATCGACCGGTCGGTTCTACGCGTGCCGAGGACGATGACGGTGTCGACCTCGGTCGCGGTCGCGGCTGTCTCGACCGGCTGGGCCGGCGGTTCGGCGGCGCTGGCCACGCTGGCGTAGGCCAAGGCGATCGAAAGAGTCGAAATCCCCGAAAGCAGAATATTCCGTGAGCATTTAGTCATAGTTACCCCCTCGTGGCGCTATGCGCGCGCGTTTGCTTCCTCCTCCATGGTTTTCCCCGGTACGCGTGTTCTTGTTGTTTGCTCGAATACAGCGGCCATTAGCGAATAATGTCGCGACTGAAACAGTTCGTCAGCGCTGATATTTCTGCAATAGCTCCGACTGTCATCCCATCGTAACGGGGCCTTCAGGCGTATCGGCGCCCCTTTGCACGGCGCCCGCCGCGCTTTTTTGCCGCGCGATGATCATGATTGCGGCGCCAATTCGACTCTCAGGGGAATTGGCCGGGGATCGCCGATAGCAGCCCCCTACCCGTTCGCCGTCACCAGCCAGCACGCCGCCGTCATCGGCACGACGCCGTCTTGCACGTAGGTCCGCAGGCGGGCGGCCACGGCGTCGGTGACCTTGGTTCGCGTCGCTTCGTCCTCACGGCGCAGGATCGGCCCCAGGGTTCCGAGCTCCAGGCTCAGCGTCATCAGTTCGTCGTGGGTCACGGGCATCGGCGCGTCCAGGGGGGCGATCGCGACGTCGCGCCAGCCGCTGCGTTCGAGAACGCCACGAACAAGGTCGGGGTCGGCGAAGGCGAAGCGGCCCGGTCCCGCTCGGGGCGGCGCGGGCGGTTCGGCCAGCRAGGGCGCGGCGACCTCCAGCGCGACCTGCGACAGCGGGTTCTCGGCCGGTCCGCGCCAGCACGCGAAGACCAGCCCGCCGCCCGGGCGCAGGGCGCGGCGCAGGTTGGCGAAGGCCGCGTCCGGGTCCGGGAAGAACATCACGCCGAACCGGGAGATGATCCCGTCGAACGCGCCGGCCTCGAAGGCGTGATCCTGGGCGTCGCCCAGGATGAATTGCGCCTGGTCCAGCCCCTCGATCTGGGCCCGCTGCCGGGCGAGGTCCAGCAGCGGCCCCGACACGTCGACCCCGACGCTGCGCCCCGTCGGACCCAGGCGCCGGGCCATGTCCAGGGTGGTGGCGCCGGCGCCGCAGCCGACGTCGAGCACCCGCTTTCCGGGTCCGGAATCGGCCCGGGCGACCACGGCTTCGCCGATCGGGCGGTTCAGCCGGTCCAGCAGGTCCTGGGAGCGGACCCAGACCTCGCCGCCCTCGGCGTTCCAGAAGCTGGCGGTCATGGCTGTGGGGGCGTTTTCGGTCGTCATCGGGATCTCCTGTCCGTTGCGGAATCCAGGCCGCCGCCGCACTGTGCAAGTTCAAGCCGACTTGAGGTCAAGCATGTTCGACATCGACATCGCCGAGTTGGCGCGCCGGTCCGGCGTGCGAGCCTCGGCCCTGCGCTACTACGAAGACAAGGGGCTGATCGCCTCGACCGGGCGGCGCGGCCTGATGCGCCTGTTCGCGCCCTCCACGACGGAGCGCCTGTCGCTGATCGCCCTGGGCCGGGCCTCGGGCTTCTCGCTGGACGAGATCGCGGCCCTGCTGGCCGACGCRCCGGACATCGACAAGGCCCACCTGCGGGCCAAGGCCGCCGAAC
>NZ_JBFTZS010000637.1:0-1914 GCF_056406675.1 Caulobacter sp. P1_B12_2
GTTCGAGCTGCTGCGCCGCTACCTGCTGACCCGCCACGCCGACGGCGGCATGGCCGAGATGACCTGGCCCGACTATGTGGCCATGGTCGAGGACACGGCGGTCCGCACCCACCTGATCGAATACCGCCTGCGCTCGCAGGATCGCGGCCCCGGCGACCTGATCGCCTGCGTGCTGGTCGACGTGCTCGCCGACGGTCTGTCGCTGGTCTACAGTTTTTACGATCCCAGCCTGACCAAGCGCAGCCTGGGCTCGTTCATCATCCTGGATCACATCCTGCAGGCCCAGCTCAACAGCCTGCCCTACGTCTATCTGGGCTACTGGGTGCCGGGCAGCGAGAAGATGGCCTACAAGGCGCGCTTCTCGCCGCTGGAGATCCTCAAGCCCGGCGGCTGGGCCCTGATGTCGGCCCGCGAACGCGGCGCCCGCCCGCCCAAGCCGATCGGCTGCGGCTCCAACGCCGGCGTCGAGCTCAGCGACGCCGAACCGGCCGAGCTGGGGGGCTTCCCCAGCCCGGGCAAGCCCTGAGCGCCCTAGCGCGCGAAGCTGACCCCGCCGTCCACCGTGACGGCCGAGCCCGTCACATAGTCCCCAGCCCGCGAGGCCAGGAAGATCGCCGTGCCCGCCATGTCCTCGGTCGTGCCGATCCGGCCCGCCGGGATGGACTTCGACACCGCATCGGAATGGTCGCGAGCGACCTTGTTCATGTCCGAGGCGAAGGCCCCCGGCGCGATGCAGCTGACCGCGATGTTGTCGACCGCCAGGCGCAGGGCCATCCGCTTGGTCATGTGCAGCAGGCCGGCCTTGGACGCGCCGTACGGATAGGTCTCGTCATGGGTCACCGACTGGCCGTCGATCGAGGCGATGTTGATCACCTTGGCCACGTGGTCCTTGCCCGCCGCCCGCAGGTGGCCGATCAGCGCCTGGGTCAGGAAGAACGGCGTCTTCATGTTCAGGTCCACGACCTTGTCCCAGCCGCTCTCGGGGAATTCGTCGAACGGCGCGCCCCAGGCGGCGCCGGCGTTATTCACGAGAATGTCCAGCTTGTCCTCCCGCTCGGCGATCCGCGCCACCAGGCCGTTGATGCCTTCCAGCGTCGAGACGTCGGCCGGCAGCGAGATGCACTCGCCGATCGCCGACAGCTCCTCGGCCGTCGCGTCGCAGGCGGCGGCCTTGCGGGCCGAGACATAGACTCGGCGCGCGCCGTAGGTCAGGAAGCCCTCGGCGATCATCTTGCCGATGCCGCGCGAGCCGCCGGTGACCAGGGCCACGCGGCCCTTCAGGGAAAACAGGTTCTGCATCATGGACTGGTCTTTCAGAAACTGCGGCCGGCGCTGAGCGCGCCCAGCCGCTGGGTGATGTCGAAGAACTGGGCGACGGTCTCGTCGATGATCTGGGCGGCCGACTTCACCTCGTCGATCAGTCCGACCGTCTGGCCTGCCAGAGCCGGGGCGGCCTCCATGTCGCCGCCGAAATACACGCCCAGAATGCCCTCCAGGGCGTCGGGCGGCATCAGGCCGGCGTCATGGATTTCCTTCGTGCGCTCGGACTTCAAGGCGCGGATGCAGGGGCTGGCCTTCTTGTTCAGCACCCAGGTGCCGGTCTCCTTGGCGCCCGTGATCGCGGCCTTGTAATTGGCGTGCACCGGGCTTTCCGCGGCGCTGACGAAGCGGGTGCCCATCTGCACGGCCTCGGCCCCGAGGGCGAAGGCGGCGGCCATGCCGCGTCCGTCGCAGATGCCGCCGGCGGCGATCAGCGGCACGTCGACCCGCGCCCGGATCGCCTGCAGCAGCACCAGGGTCGAGACCTCCTCGGGGTTCTTGAAGCCTCCGCCCTCCGCGCCCTCGACCACGAGGCCGTCAACGCCGGCATCGACGCATTTGACCGCCGTGTCGACAGTCGGGACAGCGTGGTAG
>NZ_JBFTZS010000638.1:0-1906 GCF_056406675.1 Caulobacter sp. P1_B12_2
CCACAGGGCCAGAGCGTCGTCGCGGCCCACCGCCTTCTCCAGCCAGGCCTGGTCGTTGCGCTGGCCGACATGGACCTGGCCGCCGTTGCGCCCGCTGCCGCCGGACCCGACCTGGGCGGCTTCGAGGACGATGACGGAGACGCCCCGCGTGGCCAGCTCCAGCGCCGCGCCGAGGCCGGTGTAGCCGGCGCCGATGATGCAGACGTCGGCGCGGGCAGCCTGCTGGAGCCCAGGGAGTTGCGGGAAGGGCGTCGCCGTCGCGGCGTACCAGGAGGCGCCGGGGTGGCCGGTGTTCACGAAACCCTCTCCCGGAGGGGAGAGGGAGGGGCCCATTGCGCAGCAATGGGAGGGTGAGGGGTGAAGGCGTTTGACGGCGTGCCGGCACTCCGGCCAGCRRCGTAACCCCTCATCCTCCCACGCTTCGCGCGGGCCCCTCCTTCTCCCTMTGGGAGAAGGTCTTTTAGGAGGCCGCCGCGTCCGCCGGTTCCGCCGAGATATCCTCAAGCGTCTTGCCGACCTGCTTGGCGCCGTAGTCCTTGGCCACGTCGCCCAGAGACAGGATGCCGGTCAGCTTGCCGGAGTCGTCGAGCACGACCAGGCGGCGGATCTGATGGCTGGCCATCTTGGCGGTGGCGTCGGCCAGGATGTCGTCTTCCTTGACGCTCTGGACCTCGCCTTCGCTCATCGCCTCGGAGATCGGGCTATCGAAACTGCGGCCTTCGGCGACCACGCGCAGGACGATGTCGCGGTCGGTGACCAGGCCGATGACCTTGCCGTCCTCGACGATCGGCACGGCGCCGGTTTCGACATGGGCCATCACCTGGGCGACCTTGCGCACGGTGTCGGTGGGGGCGGCGGTGGAGACCTGGCTGGTCATCGCGTCGCTGACTTTCATGGGGAATGCTCCTGAGGGAGTGAATTGGGACCCTGTCAGAACCCCGGGAGGCGCGGCCCGTTCCGTAAGGCGCCGTTTGGCGCCGTGCGTCCTTCGAGGCGCGCTCAGGAGCGCGCACCTCAGGATGAGGACCCCATTGCACTGAATTCCTCATCCTGAGGTGCGTAGCGAAGCGAAGCCGTGAAGGACGCAGGGCGCTTCCCGCCTCCCCCGACACAGGCTAAGTCCGCTCCAACTCCAGGAGCCCCCATGACGATCACCATCCACCAGGCCAGCGTCCCCGTGTTCGTCCAGGGCCTGAAAGGCCTGAGGGGCGTGCTGGCCAAGACCGCCGCCCACGTCGACGCCAAGAAGCTCGACCCCGAGGCCTTGCTGAAGGCCCGGCTGTTCCCCGACATGTTCCCGCTGCTGCGCCAGGTGCAGATCGCCACCGACTTCGCCAAGGGCTGCACCGCGCGCCTGGCCGGCGAGGAGGTTCCGGCCTGGGACGACGTCGAGACCAGCTTCGAAGACCTGATCGCCCGCATCGACCGCGCCGTGGCCTATGTCGAAGGTCTGGATCCGGCCAAGTTCGAGAACGCCGAGGACCGCGACATCACCTTGACGCGTCGTGGCGAGACCAGCGTGGTCAAGGGGCTGGCCTATCTGCAGACCCAGGCCCAGCCGAACTTCTTCTTCCACCTGACCACCGCCTACGCGATCCTGCGCAAGAACGGCGTCGAGATCGGCAAGAAGGACTATCTGGGCACGGCCTGAGCCCAGAAAGCCTGAAAAGGGCCGGCGGCGGCCGTCAGGGTCGCCGCCGGAACGCCCACACCAAGGTCGCCAGGGCGGTGAACACCGTCGCGACCGCCGACAGAACCATCGGCAACTGACTCAAAAACTCCTTGTCCATGACCGCACCCACTGACCCGCCAACCAACGGCGGGTTACGKGCCAGAGTGACACCCGGCCACGTCGAGTCCGGACGTATGTTCTCTTTTTGTTCTCAATGGACGGTCTGCCCTCCCC
>NZ_JBFTZS010000639.1:0-1900 GCF_056406675.1 Caulobacter sp. P1_B12_2
GTTCGTCGGCCTCGCCGACGACGGCCGCCAGGTCCGCGCCAGCGTCAAGGGCGACAAGGACCCCGGCTACGGCTCGACCAGCAAGATGATCGCCGAAACGGCCCTGTGCCTGATCGACACCCCGGACGTGGCCGGCGGGATCTGGACCCCGGGCGCCGCGCTGCGAGGCAAGCTGGTGGAGCGCCTGCAGGCCAAGGCGGGGCTGGCGTTCGCGGTGGAGTGACGAAAGGGCCGTTCAAGTCGCTCGGCGCGTGACGGCCGTCACGCTCACCGCCGGGATCTTGGGGCTATCCACGTTGGATCGTCGAGATATCGACGCCCTTCAACGATGGAGTCCCGAATGTCCGCGTTTGCCCCCTCTCCCGTGAAAGACGTCGAGTTCGGCGCCGCGCTCAAGATCTCGCTCGACAACTACTACGACCTGCTCAAGACCCAGGTCGGAGGGTTGAAGGCCGACGAGTTCCTGCAGCTCAAGCTCGCCGCCGACGTGGTCGACCTCTCGGCCGACAAGAAGGCCTCCGAGCAAGGCTATGTCTGGTTCTCGTATTTCAATCTGCTCAACCGGTCGGACCGGGCGATCCACCCCACGCCCGTGGCCGGCGAGATCCAGATCAGCCTGGAGGCCCTGGCGGACGTCTATGCCCGCTTCCTTCGGAAGCTGCGGACCTTTGTCGTCAAGAAGGTGCTGACCCCGGCCGAGCAGGTCGAACTGGCCAAGATCGACACCGACATCGACGGTCTGAAGGACGCGGCCCTGGAGCTCCAACTGCGCGACCGGAAGAGGTGGGCCGAATACGCCGCGGCCATGGGCTACCAAGTCGGTGATCTGGGCGCCTATGTCCAATGGAGCGGCCTGTACGGCAACCTCCGGAAGATCGAGGAAAAGAACGAGGCTATCGGCGCCAAGCTGTCCGACCGCAAGAAGATCACCGATCGCCAGTATCCCAATCCCTCGGACAAGGAAATCGTCGACGCGGAGTCCGATTTCGATAGCCCGGCGATGCGGCTGCGCTATCCGCTGTATCCCGATTACAACTATCCCGCCGGCGACCAGTTCAGCCCGCCCTATCTGGCCATGCTGCCGCTGGGCTCGACGGCCCTGTTCGAAGATCGGCGGGCGGCCCAGTGGGACAAGACCCTCACGACGGTCAGGACCAGCACCGGCGGCGGCTTCTCCGCGGGGTTCGACAAGCTGACCCAGAAATCGTCGTCGATCACCACGGACTGGAGCGGTTCGGCGAGCGCCAGCTACGGCTTCATCAGCGTCAGCGCCAACGCCAGCGAACACACGCAGATCCAGGAAGACTTCCGGACCGGCAAGGCGATCAAGCTCGGCGCGGAATCCGTCCTGCGGGTCAATATCGGCTTCCCGGCCTGGTTCAGGCCGACCCTGTTCAGCCACCCGCATGTCCTCGGCAATCCCTTCGATTTCCAGGAGTTCTTCGGCCCGAAGGGAAGTCTGCTCTATTACCCCTCGGCGCTGATCGTCGTTCGCGGCTTCTCCGTCGAGTTCGAGGCGACCCAGGCCTGGACCTATGACTATGAGCGAAAGTTCAGCGCCTCGGGCGGCGGCGGTTTCAGGGCCTTCGGCGTCAATTTCGGCGGAAAGGCCAGCTACGGCTCCCACGTCACCCAGCACGAAGTCGACAAGACCGGCACCAAGCTCACCTTGTCCGACGGCAAGGACACCCTCCGATTCGTCGGCTACGCCGTGACCAAGAACCAGGTGTTCGAGCAAAGCGTCGTCACGGCGCTCGGCGCGGCTCTGGGCGTGGCCCCCATCGGCGCTGACGGCGGCGACGGCTCCAAGGCGAAGGCCGATGCTTAGGCTGGCGGTTCTGGCCGGCGTCGGGCTCATGCTCGGCGCCTGCACCACCACCGTGAAGCTGCCCCTCTGTCC
>NZ_JBFTZS010000640.1:0-1895 GCF_056406675.1 Caulobacter sp. P1_B12_2
ACTATACTATCAGCGCCTGTGCCCTGGCGTGCTGACCGACTGCCAGGTGGAGGAGGGCGCGCGGGTCGTCACCTTCGCGGGCGGCCTGGTCGCCCGCGAGCTGATCGTGGCGGTCGATGACGAGACTCGCCGCCTTGTGTGGTCGGTGGTGGGCAGCGCGCTGCTGACCCACCACAACGGCGCCATGCGGGTGCTGGAGCAAGGCTCGGGCAGCCGCATCGTCTGGACCGCCGACCTGCTGCCCCACGACGCGGCCGAGCGGGTGGCGGGCTTCATGGACCTCGGCTGCGCGGCGATGAAGCAGACGCTGGACGGATGAGTCTGCGAGGGCGCTTCGAGGAGCGCCGACCTCAGGCCGCCGCTTCGAGCGCCTTGTCGATCGCCTGGGCGATGTTCTCCGGGCTCTCGGCGCCGACGATCGCCAGCTTGCCGCCGAAAATCGCGAAGGGCACGCCCGTGATCCCGCCCTGGACGGCCATGGCGTGCTCGCGGGCTATGGTTTCCTTGTCCGCGCCTTCGGACAGCAGGCGCAGGATCACTACCGGATCCATCCCCGCCGCCTCGCCGATATCGGCCAGCACCACCGGATCGCCGATGTCGCGGCCTTGGGTGAAATAGGCGGCGAACAGGGCCTCGACCACGGCGTCCTGCTTGCCCGCCCCATGCGCCCAGCGGATCAGGCGATGAGCGGCGCTGGTGTTGGGCGACAGTGCGATAGCGTCGAAATCGAAGACGATCCCTTCCTCGGCGCCGGCCTCGACCAGGGCGGTATGGACCGCCTTCAGCTTCAGCGCATCCTTGAACTTGCCGGCCATATAGACTTTGCGATCAACGCCTTGCTCGGGAAGACTCGGGTCCAGCTGGTAGGGTCGCCAGACGATCAGCGGCTCGACATCCGGCCGAAGGGTCACGGCGGACTTGACCCGCCGCCAGCCCAGATAGCACCAGGGACAGACGACGTCGGCGACGAGGTCGATAAGCAGCGGCTGGCCCATGGCGGTCTCCTGGCTAAGCCCGCCGGAGGTAGGACAGCCGCGCTGTTCCGACAAGCCCGCTAGGCGCTGTGGCGCTGCAGCGCTTGAGCAGCGGCGCGTTCCAGGGCGTGGACGGCGCTTTCGCCCGCCTCGATCTGGGCCACGCCGATGTCGAACTCGCAGACGAACGGCGGGCGGTCGTCGCCGGCGTCGAAGGCCGTGCAGCCGATCACCGCGGCGATCCGTTCGGCGGCGGCGCGTCCGGCGGCGTTGTTGGTGGCCGGCAGGGCCAGGGCGAAGACTTCGGGCGCCAGGCGGGCGGCCGTGTCCTCGACCCGCACCAGGCGGCCGACCATCGAGCCGATCTGCGGAATCGCGCGGTCCAGCCAGCCGTTCTTGCGGGCCCAGACGGTGTCGGGCTTGTCGGCCACCCGCAGCACGCAGATCGACAGCGGCCGGGCGCGCTCACGCGCCGCGCCGGCCAGGCGGACGAGGTGGGCGGCGAACAGATCGCGGGTGAACAGGCCCGTGGCGGCGTCCATCAGGCCCGAGCTGCGGGCCTTCTCCAAGGCGCCGCGAATGGATTCGCCCCGGCGATAGTTGCGGGCCAGCTCGATGACCCGCTTGGCGGTCTCGATCTCGGCGGTTTCCGGTGAAGCGACGTCGGACACGCCGCGATGGAAGGCCTCCGACATGGTCACATAGCTCTCGGCCTTCAGATACAGCAGGGCCGGGATGTGGAAGAGGCGGGTGTTGCGGCGCATGCCCGCCGCGATCGACAGGGCTTCCTGCTGGTTGTCGCCAGCCCACAGCACCACGGCGTCGAAGGCGCGCTCGATGACCCGCTTGGCGGTCTCGATCTCGGCGGTTTCCGGTGAAGCGACGTCGGACACGCCGCGATGGAAGGCCTCCGACATGGTC
>NZ_JBFTZS010000641.1:0-1887 GCF_056406675.1 Caulobacter sp. P1_B12_2
GCGCATCGACACGGTCGGCCGCAACGAGCCGCACCGCGACATCGAATACCGCGCCGTCCGCGTGGCCCCCAACGAAGTCGAGCATGCGGTCGTCAACCTGCTGCGCTATTTCGAAAGCCCCGGCGCCCTGGTGTTCTGCAACACGCGCGAAAGCGTGCGGTCGATGCACGCCAAGCTGCGCGAGCGCGGCTTCGCCGTGGTCGGCCTGTCGGGCGAACTGAGCCAGCGTGAACGCGCCGACGCCCTGCAGGCGCTGCGCGACGGCCACGCCCGCGTCTGCGTCGCCACCGACGTCGCCGCCCGCGGCCTGGACCTGCCCGACCTGGGCCTGGTGATCCATGCCGAAATCCCGGTCAACAAGGCCACCCTGCTTCACCGTTCGGGCCGCACCGGCCGGGCCGGCAAGAAGGGCGTCTCGGCGCTCGTGGTGCCCTACACCCGCCGCCGCAAGGCCGAGCAGCTGCTGATGGCCGCCGGCGTCGAAGGCCACTGGGGCGGCGCCCCGACCGCCGACGAGATCCGCCTCAAGGACACCGAGCGCCTGCTCGACGATCCGATCTTCGACGAGGCCGTGGTCGAGGAAGACACCGCCCTGGCCGAAGCCATGCTGGCCAAGCGCACCCCGCTGGAAATCGCCGCCGCCCTGATCCGCACCCGCCGCGCCAAGCTGCCGGCTCCGGAAGAGATCTATGACGACCCGCGCCACGGCGCCGATCCCGGCCCGCGCTCGCGCGAAGTCGGCCCGCGCAGCAACGACRCCGGCGACCGCTTCGCCGACCGTGGTCCGCGCGACTTCGGGGACCGTCCCGAGCGCGAGCCGCGTTCCGACATGGCCAATTCGGCCTGGTTCCGCCTCAACACCGGCCGCCGCAACAACGCCGACCCCAAGTGGCTGATCCCGCTGATCTGCCGTCTGGGCCACATCACCAAGAAGGACATCGGCTCGATCCGGATCTTCGACTACGACACCAAGTTCGAGATCTCGGCCGAGGCGGAAGTGAAGTTCGGCGCGGCTGTCCAGGCGACCGTGCGCGACGATGTGACCATCACCCCGACCACGGCCCCGGCCGCCCGGGACGCCTCGGGTCCGCGCAAGGAATACGCACCCCGTCCGCCGCGTGACGACAACGACGCGCCGCGCCGTGAATACACGCCGCGTCCGCCCCGTGACGACGCCGGTCCCCGTGGTCCGCGCGCCAACGCCCCAGGTTCGCGCGACAGCAGTCCGCGTCCGTCGAGCTACGGCGCCGACGGCGTCAGCAACGCCAAGCCCTACGCCCGCGGCGAAGAGCCCAAGCGCGACTACAAGCCGCGCGACGATGGTCCCAAGCGTGATTTCAAGCCGCGTCCGGCCCGTGACGACGCCCCGCGCGACTTCAAGCCCCGCGCCTCGCGCGATGAAGCCCCCAAGGCCTATTCGCCGCTGAACGAAGGCCCGGCGCCGCGCCGCGCCCCGCGTGAGGCCCGCGAGAGCGTGCCCTACGATCCGGACAACAAGCCGGCCAAGGCGCCTTACGTCGCCCGTCCCCGCGACGGCGCGACGGGCGGCAAGCCCTATGCCGGCAAGAGCAACGATGGTCCGGCCAAGCCGTTCAAGGGCCCCAAGCCCTTCAAGGCCAAGGCTGCCTTCGGTGACAAGCCGGCGTTCGGCGGCCCCAAGCCCGCGTTCGGCAAGAAGCCGGCCGGCGGCAAGGCGCCGTTCAAGAAGAAGTAGTCTGATGTGGAGGGGGTGAGCACTTGCCCCCTCCGCGCCTACGGCGCTCCTCCCCCAGAGGGGGAAGAGGGGCGCTGTGGGACGTCCTCCGCCCCCTATGGGGGCGGACAGACCGCGAAGCGGTCAGGTGGGGGCATGTCCGGTCGCCCCCTAAACCGCCTGCCCTGCTCACC
>NZ_JBFTZS010000642.1:0-1870 GCF_056406675.1 Caulobacter sp. P1_B12_2
CGCGTTCACCCCCATCCGACCGCTTCGCGGCCACCTTCCCCCATCAAAGGGGGAAGGATCGGCCTAATGCTGGCTCAGCGCCCGCCAGCCGATGTCGGAGCGGTAGAACCCGCCCTCGAGCGACACCGTGCCCAGGGCTGCATACGCAACATCACGCGCTTCATGCAGCGTCGCGCCCAGGGCGCAGACGTTGAGCACCCGGCCGCCGGACGCCACCAGGCGGCCCTCGGCGTCGCGGGTCGTGCCGGCGTGGAAGATCACCGCCTCGCCGCCGAACTCGCTGTCGGCGCCCTGGATCAGGCCGCCGGTCTTGGGGGCGTCGGGATAGCCCTCGGCGGCCAGCACCACGCAGATCGCCGCCTGGTCGAGCCAGACGGGCTTGGCCGCACCGGCCAGCTCACCCTTGGCGGCGGCCAGCAGCAGCGGGACCAGATCGCTTTCCAGCCGCAGCATCAGGGTCTGGCACTCGGGGTCACCGAAGCGGGCGTTGTACTCGACCAGCTTGGGGCCCTGCGGGGTCAGCATCAGCCCGGCATAGAGCACGCCGACATAGGGGCAGCCCTCTGCGGCCATGCCCTCGATCGTCGGGACGACCAGCTCGCGCCAGGCCTGCTCGATCAGGGCGTCGGTCAGAACGGGCGGCGGCGAATAGGTGCCCATGCCGCCGGTGTTGGGGCCTTCGTCGCCGTCATAGGCCCGCTTGTGGTCCTGGGCCGCGCCGAATAGCACGGCGGTCTTGCCGTCGCAGATCGCGAACAGCGAGGCCTCCTCGCCGTGCATGAACTCCTCGATCACCACCCGCGCCCCGGCGCTGCCGAAGCGGCCGCCCAGCATGTCGAGCACGGCGGCGTCGGCCTCGGCGCGATCGGCGGCGATCACCACGCCCTTGCCGGCCGCCAGGCCGTCGGCCTTGATCACGAACGGCGCTTCCAGCGTGTCCAGGAACGGCCCGGCCGAGGCCGCGTCGGTGAACACCCCATAGGCCGCCGTCGGCAGGCCGTGGCGGGCGCAGAAGTCCTTGGTGAAAGCCTTGCTGGTCTCCAACCGCGCCGCCAGAGCGCTGCCGCCGAAACAGGGGATGCCCGCCTTGGCCAGTTCGTCGGCCAGCCCGACCTCCAGCGCCGATTCCGGCCCCACAACGACCAGGTCGGCGGCGATCTCGCGCGCCAGGGCGACCAGGCCCGGCACGTCGGTGACCTTCACCGCCCGCAGCTCGGCGACCTGAGCGATCCCCGGATTGCCGGGCGCGGCCACCAGGCGTCCGCACAGCGGCGACTGGGCGATCTTCCAGGCCAGGGCGTGCTCGCGCCCGCCGGCCCCGACGAGGAGGATGTTCAGCTTTTCCATGAGGCCGGGGTGTCGCGTGGCCAGGGCGCGGGGTCAAGACGAATGACGCGGCCCGTAAACACGCTCAATCCTGGCATATTGACACAACTCGCCATCAGGTAGCACCTTCCCAACAAAGCTCGAAGCGTCCTTGAAACGCCGGCCGGGGGGAATCGCCATGTCGCTTGATAAGATCGAACACGTCGTCGTGCTGATGCTGGAGAACCGCACGTTCGACAGCATGCTGGGCTGGGCCTACGAGAAGGATTCGCCGACCTTCATTCCGCCGGCCGCCGCGCCCTATCGCGGGCTGCAGGCGGTCAATCCCGATGACTTCGTCAACACGGCGCTGAACGGCACGCTCTCCGCCAAGCCCACGCGCGGCGTGACGGGCTTCACGGTCCCCGACTTCTCGCCCGGGGAATCGTTCGAGCAGGTCCTGACCCAGTTCTACAACACCCGCACGCCCAAGCCCGACGACCCGGCCACCATGAAGGGGGTGCTGGCCGACTTCGTCGAGGTGCTGAAGGCGCGCAAGCTGAGC
>NZ_JBFTZS010000643.1:0-1869 GCF_056406675.1 Caulobacter sp. P1_B12_2
GGGAAGGGGTGTTCGGGCGCGAGACCGTAAGCGGCCGACACGACGCGGACGCCAGCGGCGTCCGCCAACCGCTGGCAAAGGGCGTCATGGGTGTCGTTGTCGGAGATCACGAAACCGCCGCCGTGGAAGAACAGGATGGCGGGGCCGACCGCCGGAGCGTGCATCGGCACATAGAGGCGAGCGGCGCGCCGACCGCTGGCGGCGGGGTAGTCGAGATTGCGGATCTGGGCCAGGCGCGGAAGTTTGCGATCGCGATGGGCGATGGCGAAGCGCACGGCGCGGCGGACCCGTTCGAGCCCGAAGCGATGAGCGCCGGCCACGCGTTCGGCGAAGACGCTGGTCAGGGGCGCGTTCATGGGTCTCCCGCTTTGGCCGTTGGAGCGCAAGAACGCTTAGCGGGCCAGGGTTAGACTGTCCAATGGCAGGCGGCTTGGCGGTCCTCAGCCTCGAATCGCCGCCGGTTGGGCCAGCGAAAGTCGGTATTTTCGCCTCTGGCGCGAACAGGCCGCGCCCAGGGTTTGGGCAGGGCGTGTCCGGCTGCACGCTTTGCGTACAAACGGACGTTCTCCACAGCTTCACCTTGAGGCCTGACGGTCTTGCCCTTGATCGGCCGTTTTGGCGCACTAGTTATCAATCCGTGGAGCCGCCTTTGGCGCTCCTGCCCTTCCTGGGCGTTTCCTCCCTAATGACTGCCCGGCCTTCGTGCCGGGCTTTTTTTTGCCCGTGTCACGGCCTTTGATCGACGTGCGCCGGGCGCCGCCGTAAACTCCATCCTCAAGTGTGAGCCGTTCCGGTTTCATCGGCGGCTTCAGTGGAGACCGAGTATGGACAAGGCCGAACTCAATCGTGTCGTCGAGCGACACAAGGCCGAGCAGGAGGCTCTCAACGAGCGCCTGGAAGCCCTGCGCAGCGGCAAGCTTCAAGTAGGGTTGCGCGCCGACGACGGCACCGTGCAGGACGAGACCCACGTTCACATCAGCGAACTGGAACGCCTGCGCCTATGGCTGGCCGAGAATGTCGCCCGCTATGAGGCGCTTCTGGGCGCCTAAGGAAGCAGGGCGCGCGGCTAGGCCGGTCGCGCGTCGTTCTTCAGACCGCTCAGACTGGCGACGCCGATAGCCGCCATCAATCTGTCGACCGTCACGCCCTCGACTGTTGGCACCCATTGAGCCAACCAGATCAACATGCCCAGCAGCAGCTGCACCACCAGCGACGACTCGCAGGGGGTGATCGATCCGTCGGTCATGCCGTCCTGGATCATCCGTTCCAGCCGGCGCGTCAGCTGTTCGCTGCAGGCCGCGATCGCGTCGCGCTGGTCTTCGTCCAGATAGGAACGGTCGCCGAAATAGAGCAGCGGGCCGTTGCGGGCGGATTCCACGAGCAGGGCGCGTAGGAAGCGTTCCAGCCTTTCGAAACCCGTCCCGCCCTCGGCGTTGGTTTCGCTCAGAATCCGCTCGAAGCGCTCCAGCGAGCTCTGGTGGCAGGCGAAGACCAGGGCCTGCTTGTTGGGAAAATAATAATAGAGGGCCGCGTCGCGCAGATCGAGCGCGGCCGCAATCTCGGTCATGGTGGCCAGGGCGTAGCCCTTGATGTTGATGATCTCGGTGGCCGCTCGAAGGATCGAGTCCCGCTTCTTGGCGGATTTCGGGCTGTGGGACAGCGGCTTATGGCTGTCCGGCGCGACCGTTACGGTGTCGTCTTCGCCGTTCAAGGCTACGCGCTCCCCTGGTGTTCTCTTTACGGAACTTCCGCAGTGGTAGCGGTTCGACGCTGCTTTGGGCAAGCGTCCTGAGAACGGCGTTCTGTTTCATCCTAAAATTTCTAACTTGCTCTAGAATATCTGGGGTGTACTAGAATCGAGCTTGGGAC
>NZ_JBFTZS010000644.1:0-1864 GCF_056406675.1 Caulobacter sp. P1_B12_2
GCGTTGCCGGGCTTGTCCGGGATGACAGCTGAAAATCCATTGTCACCTGGGACAATGTTCGAATTGATCGGCGAAAATCTCGGCCCTACTGCTCATGGCGGCAACAGGAGCCTCGCCATGCGCCAGTGGACCATCGACGCCTTCGCCTCGGGCCCGTTCAAGGGCAATCCGGCCTGCGTGGTCGAGCCGTTCCATGCCCAAGGTAAGGAGGGGTGGCCCGACACCGCCTGGATGCAGGCCCTGGCGGCCGAGAACAATCAGGCCGAGACCGCCTTCCTGCTGAAGACCGCCGACCCGGCGCGTTTTGGCCTGCGCTGGTTCACGCCCACCGTCGAGGCGCCGATCTGCGGCCACGCCACCCTGGCCAGCGCCTTCGCCCTGTTCGAGGAAATGGGCGTCGACGCGCCCCTGCTGACCTTCGAGACCCTGGCGGGCGAGCTGACCGTGCGCCGGGCGGCCGAGGTGTTCGGCGGGCCGGGGCTGGAAATGGATTTCCCGGCCGATCCGCCGCGGCGGGTCGAGGCCGGGTCGGACTTGGCGCGGGCGCTGGGCGTGACGCCGGTCGAGGTCTGGGCGGGCCAGTACCTGCTGGCCGTGGTCGCCGACGAGGCGACGGTGCGGGGGCTGTCGCCCGACCTTGTGCTGTTGAACACCGTCGGCGCGGGTCTGGCCCAGGGCGGGCCGGGCCAGGTGATCGTCGCCGCGCTAGCGGATCCGGGGCGCGACTACGCCGTGGTCAGCCGCTTCTTCGCGCCGGGCTGCGGCATTCCCGAGGACCCGACCACCGGCTCGGCCCACTGCATCCTCATGCCGCTCTACGGCGACAAGCTGAACGCGACGGCCCTGCGGTTCCACCAGGCCTATCCCGGTCGGGGCGGGGACCTGGACTGCGAAAACCGCGGCGCGCGCGTTCTTCTGCGCGGCCGCGGCTTCACGATGGTGGAGAGCCGGCTGAGGGTGGCGCCGACTCTCCGCTAGGTCTTCAGGTCTTAGTAGCGACGGCCATCGCCATAGTTGCGGCCGTAGCCGGTGTCGCGGTCGTGGCGCTCGTAGCGGATCTGGGCGCTGATGCGGTCATAGCGGCGATCCAGGTCCTGGCGCTCCCAGCCGCTCAGGCCGCCGCGACGATAGCGGGACTCCAGGCGGGCGGTTTCGCGCAGGTCGCCCTTCAGGCGCCAGGCTTCGTTGCGGGTCAGGCCGCCGCTGCGGACGCCAACGTCGATCCGCTGGTCGAGGCGGGCGACGCGGTCGCCGCCGACGTCCTGGTGGTAGCCACGGTCCGGGCCGCGGTCGTAGCCGCGATCATAGGACTGGGCCGAGGCGGCGGCGGGGATGGCGGCGGCGACGGCCGAGACCGCGGCGATCGAAAGCAGGATCTTTTTCATCGGTACGGTTCCTCTTGAATGTTTTCCGACGCCCGACGGGACGACGTTGACCTCAAGAGACCACACCCAGGCTGAAGCGGTTCTGAGCCGCTCGTTATGTTGTGTTCAGGTTGGTGAACCGGTGCTCCCTCAAAGGGAGATCGTGGAACCGCTGCGAAAAAGCTGTCATCCCGGACAAGCGAAGCGCAGATCCGGGACCACCGGAAGCGCATGCGTTCACGCCCCGGTCCCGGATCTTCGCGCTGCGCGCTCGTCCGGGATGACAGCCTTTTGGGTCGTGGGCGATAGCCGCTCACCAGTGGAGAGGCCTTAAGCCGCCGCCACCTTCGCCCCGTCGCGCCGCGCGGCCGCCACGGCGGTTTCGATCGCGTCGTACAGCTTGGTGACCTCGATCGGCTTGGCGACGTGGCCGTCCATGCCGGCGGCCATGTAGCCCTCGACCTGGTGGACCAGGGCGTTGGCGGTGACCGCCACGATCG
>NZ_JBFTZS010000645.1:0-1850 GCF_056406675.1 Caulobacter sp. P1_B12_2
CTCATCCCGGCGAATGCCGGGACCCAGATCCTATGGCGGAGCGGATGATTGGAAGGGCTCGGCGCTCATGGCGTCAGCCACACCGCTATTCCATCTAGGTCCCGGCATTCGCCGGGATGAGCGGTGATGAGACTAGTCCGCCCAGGCCCGCTTCTTGGCCTGCTTGTTGCTCATCACGAAGCCGATGACCTTGGCCACGGCCTCGAAGTGTTCCGCCGGGATCTGTTCGTCGATGTCCATGGCGGCGTAGAGGGCGCGGGCCAGGGGTGGGTCTTCCAGGATGTAGACGCCGGCCTCCTCGGCCACGGCGCGGATCTTCAAGGCCAGGTCGTCGACGCCCTTGGCCACGCAGATCGGGGCGGCGTTCTCGCCCTGCTCGTACTTCAGCGCCACGGCGTAGTGGGTCGGGTTCATGACGACGACGGTCGCCTTGGGCACGGCCTGCATCATCCGCTGGCGCGAGCGCTGCATGCGCATCTGCTTCTGCTTGCCCTTGATGTGCGGGTCGCCTTCGGACTGCTTCATCTCGTCCTTGACGTCCTGCAGGCTCATCCGCATGCGCTTGTTGAAGCGGATGCGCTGCCAGAACCAGTCGAAGCCGGCCGTGGCGATCAGGAAGATCAGCACCATCCAAAACAGCTTCATGCACAGCTTCATCGACATCGGGATGATCGCCCCGACGTCCATGCCGACCATGTTGGGGATCTCGGCCGCGTTCGGCTTGACCACCAGATAGGCGATCAGGCCGGTGACCAGGAACTTCAGGGCCGACTTGGCGAACTGCACGAAGCCGTCCATGCCGAAGATCCGGCCCAGGCCCTTGATCAGGTCCAGCTTCTTGAGGTCCGGCTTGATCTTGTCGGCCGACAGGATGAAGCCGGTCTGGGCCACGTTGGCCGCCGCGCCCAGCAGGCCCGACACGACCATCACCAGGATGAGGGCCGGCAGGGCCGCCATCACGGCGGTCTTGGCGATCGCCCGGATGCCGCCCTCGACGTCCATCGTGCCCGCATGGGCGAAGAACGGCGTCAGCTGATTGACCATGTCGCGGGTCAGCCAGCCGCCGGCGATGACCACGACGCCGAACGCGCCCGAAAGCGAGGCCAGTTGCGAGATGTCGGCGGATTTCGGGACGTCGCCCTTGGCGCGCGCGTCCGACAGCTTCTTGGCTGTTGGTTCTTCTGTCTTTGACGCGTCGTCCTGATCGTCGGCCATGGCGTCCCCCTAGTTGAACACCGCCAACAGGTCCCGGTACCGATCGGCCCAGACCATGGCGATGCCGCCGAGCGAGAGGCCCAGCAGGGAGAGGCCCAGGATGACGCTGAGCGGCGAGGTCACGAAGAAGATCTGGAAGGACGGCATCACCCGGCCGACCAGGCCGGTGGCCAGGTTGAAGACGATCGAGAACACCAGGACCGGCGCCGACAGCTGGACGCCCAGCTTGAAGCTGTCGGCCACGGTCTGCACCGCCAGGGCGGCGGCGTCGCCCACCGGCACGGGGCGGGTGAACGGGAACAGGTCGTACGACTTGACCATCGCGCCGATGAACAGGTGATGCAGGTCGGTGACCATGATCAGCACCAGGCCCAGCATCGACAGGAAGGTGGCCACCGCGGTGCTGCTGGGCGCGCCGGCCGGGTTGGCGGTCTGGGCGAAGGACAGGGTGGTCTGGATCGAGATGATCTCGCCGGCCGTGGTCAGCGAGCTGACGAACAGCTTCAGCACCATGCCGATCATCAGGCCGATCAGCACCTCGTGCAGCACCGCCCCGCCGATGCCGCCGACGCTGCTGGGCACGGTGGTGATCGTCCGCGAGACCAGGGGCGCCAACAGCATGGCCATCAGCACGG
>NZ_JBFTZS010000646.1:0-1828 GCF_056406675.1 Caulobacter sp. P1_B12_2
CTGTTCCTGTACGGGGTGGCGATCTTCATGGCCCTGCGCATCGCCTCGATCAGCCACAGCCACTTCGGACGCCTGTCGGCCGCAGGCGTGACGGCGACCTTCGCGCTGTATGTGCTGATCAACGGCGCGATGGTGATGGGCATGGCCCCGGTGGTGGGCGTGCCCATGCCGATGCTGTCGTACGGCGGCACTGTCATGCTGACGGTCATGGTCGGGTTCGGGCTGGTGCAGGCCGTGCGGGTGCACCGCTATACCGAAGTGACCAGCGGCAAGGGCTCGCTGATGTAGACGTGGGTGGCTCACGCACCTGCCCCCACCTGACCGCTACGTGTCCGCCCCCATAGGGGGCGGAGGACGCGCGGACAGCCCTCTTCCCCCTTTGGGGGAAGACGATCGCGAAGCGATCCGTAGGGGGCAAGTGGTGGCCGCACCTACTTCCCCTTCAGCGCACGCCCCGTCATCACCGCCCCAGCCCCGTATTTCCCCCGCAAGCCGTCGATCATCGTCTCGCTTTTCAGCGCCTTGCGCTCGTCGCCGGCGAAGAAGTCGTCGGCCGCGCCCTCGGCGGGGACGAAGTCGGTCAGGCCGGCGCCGATCAGGCGGTAGTGCAGGCCGCCCGGCTCGGCCGCCAGCAGCTCGCGCGCCACCTGGAACAGGGTGCGGGCGGTCTGGATCGGCACGGGCAGGGTGCGGCGGCGGGTGTGAATCTTGAAGTCCGGCGTGCGCAGCTTCAGCGTCGCCACGCGGCCCGCCACCCCGCCGGCCCGGGCCTGGCGGGCGACCTTCTCGCACAGCGGCCACAACTCGTCCTCGAGATCGTCCCGCTTGTAGAGGTCGTCGTTGAACGTGGTCTCGGCGCTGATCGTCTTGCGCTCCTGATCGGGATCGACCAGCCGGGTGTCGCGGCCATGGGCCAGGTGATGCAGTCTCAGGCCGCCCGAGCCCAGCACCTTGACCAGCCACTTCAGGTCCGCATTGGCGATGTCGCCGACGGTGCGCAGGCCTTCCGAGGCCAGGGCGGTGACGGTGGCCGGACCGACGCCCGGCAGGATCGACACCGGCCGTGACGCCAGGAACGCCTCGACCCCGACCGCCCCGATCACCGAGAAGCCGCGCGGCTTGTCCAGCTCCGACGCGATCTTGGCCAGGAACTTGTTGGGGGCCAGGCCGATCGAGACGGTGATCCCGACCTCGGCCTCGATCTCGCGCTGCACCCGGGCCAGCATCACCGCCGGTGGAGCCTTATGCAGGCGCTCGGTGCCCGACAGGTCGATCCAGGCCTCGTCCAGCGACAGCGGCTGCACCAGGGGCGTCAGGGCCTCCAGCTTGGCCATGATCCGCCGACTCTCGTGCTTGTACTTGGCGAAGTTGGGCTTGATGACCACGGCGTCGGGGCACAGCTTCAGCGCCTTGTACATCGGCATGGCCGAGCGCGGGCCGCTCATGCGGGCGATATAGCAGGCGGTCGTCACCACCCCGCGCTTTCCGCCGCCGACGATCACCGGCTTGTCGCGCAGGGTCGGGTCGTCGCGCTTCTCGACCGAGGCGTAGAAGGCGTCGCAGTCCATGTGGGCCATGCTGAGCTGGCCCAGCTCCTCATGGAAGATCACGCGCGGCGACCCGCATTTGGGACAGCGCGAGACTTTGGCCTCGCCCGTCGCCAGGCAGTCGCGGCACAGGGTTTTCATGGGGACGGAGCCTTCACGCCCGGACAATCGCCTCTAGAACGGTTGTCATCCCGGACAAGCGAAGCGCAGATCSGGGACCGCCGGAAGCGCCTGCGTTCACGCGTCGGTCCCGGATCTTCGCGCTGCGCGCTCGTCCGGGA
>NZ_JBFTZS010000647.1:0-1819 GCF_056406675.1 Caulobacter sp. P1_B12_2
GGGCTACACCTTGCTGGGCGACCCCACCGCCACGACGCCGACCACGGGGGTCGCGCGCTTCAACGGCGAGGCGACCGGCTATCTCAGCAGCGAGGAATTCATCGCCCGGGCGACGGTGGACATCGACTTCGCCGCCGCCACCGTGCGCGGCGGGATCGAGGACCTGACGTTCGCCAACACGGTGGCGCCGGACAGCCAGATGCCCGGCGGTCCCAGCACGCGGTACGACTTCAGCTTCGAGGGGTCGGTCTCGAGCGGCAAGTTCAACGCCACGACCATCACCGCGCCAAACCAGACGGGCGAGACGGGCTTCGTGCGCGGCCAGTTCTACGGCCCCTCCACCGATCTGGAGATCGGCGGGGTGTTCGACGTGTCCTACACGGGCGGCGCGCGGCTGTATGGCGGCTTCGTCGCCGGCCACCCCGTCGATCCGCCGTACAGCGGCACGGGGGCCATCACCTACCGGCCTTCGTTCGCCAGCCTGGTCACGTCCGCGGGCTCCGGCGTCGCCACGTACAACCAGAACSACATCGAAGGGACCGTGCCGGGACAAACGGAATTGGTCCGCTATACGCCTGGCGCGCTCGCCTCCGCCGAAAGCTATGAAATCCGCACCAACGCCGGGACGGAGTCGGTCTCGGCGGACTTCGGTCCCGCCCAATATACGGGCCTGTCGAGCGTCTCCTACAGCCGTCCGCTGCCGAACACCGACCCGATCCAGGGTCCGACCTCGCGGACCATCCAGCCCGAGACCTGGACCCGGGGCGCGACGACGCTGAGCCGCTACGATCTGGACATGCAGGTCGATGACGCCTGGATCCGTCCGGCCTACGTCCAACTGCTGGAATACGTCAATCCCAGCCTGTCGGCGGGCGTCGAGCAGCGGCTCTATACGACAGTCGGCGCGCGCGCGACGACGCGTCCGACCACGGGGGCGGCCCGCTATTTCGGCGAGGCGTTCGGAACCTTCGACGACACCATCGCCAACAAGCAGTATCGAACGTTCGCGAAGACCAGGGTCGATATGAAGTTCGACGTCTCAAAAGCGATGGGGTGGTTCAGCGATTTCACCTTCTATGAAATGAACGGCTCGAAAGTCTTGGCCGGCGCTCCGCAGGTCGACGATTTCAGCTTCAACGCCTATTTCGGCAATGCGAACACCGCTCCGAGCCGGTTCGATGGGTTCGCCACGACGAAGGTCACGGCCAGTGGTCCGACCGGTTACGTCAACGGCACGGTCCGAGGCGACCTGTTCGGTCCCTCTGCGTCGGAGGTCGGCGGGATCTACAGCCTGAACAACGCGGCGAGCGGCGTGGCCATGGCCGGCATGTTCGTGGCGGGTAACAACGGTCCTCCGCCTCCGGGTCTCAATCAACCGTTCGGCCAGACCTACACCAGTACGCCCGGCGACAGCCTGTACGCCTTCGCGACCGCGCCCCTGACCAACATCAGCATGACGTGGGCCCGAGGGCCTGGGCGATTCGACGACACGGTGAGCCTGCAATTTTCGCGCACCCCGGTGGGGGGGAGCGTTTCGTTGGGCCTTCCTCAAGGCGAGAACCAAACCAGCGCGAACGGCAAGAACACCGAACTGGTCATCGACCACGTCAACGGGGGCAGCAATTTCTTACGCGTCGTTCAGCGCGTGGCGGGCCTCGACCTGAACTATGCCAGCCTGGTCGGTTGGTACAACCAGGACGCCCGCTCGAATTCGTCGACCTATGTGGGCTTCGGCCTTCGCGCGACCAACATGCCGACCACCGGCACGGCCCAGTACAAGGGCGGGGCGTTCGCCGCCTATGATCTTGCGACATTCACC
>NZ_JBFTZS010000648.1:0-1816 GCF_056406675.1 Caulobacter sp. P1_B12_2
GGTCCAGGTCGTGGGTCAGGGTCTCGTTCTGGCCGTTCAGCTTGGTCAGGGTCTGTTCGAGATCGGCCAGCTTTTCCGACAGGGCCGCGATCTGGGCGTCGGTCTCGGCGGCCTGGACGACGACTGGCTTGCCGGTGTCGCGCCCCTGGAAGACGATCGCGCGCAGTTCGCGCACCACCTTCTCCATCTTGTCCAGCCGCTTGACCGAACGGTCGTCCAGCGGATCGGGCATGGCGGTCTGGGCCAGGGCCATCGAGGGCAGGGCGACCGAGGTCAGGGCCGGGACGGCGGTCAAGGCCAGGACGGAGGCGAGCAGGGCGGCGTTCAGCTTCATGTCGGCGATTATGCCCCGGTTGCGACAAAAGTGCGGCCACTAAAGCCAGCCCGATAAAGTTTGTCATCCCGGACGAACGCGAAGCGTGAAGATCCGGGACCGACGCGTGAACGCAGGCGCTTCCGGCGCTCCCGGACCGGCGGCCCTGGGGGCCTTGTCCGGGATGACAGCAAAGGTTCGCGCCCTCCCCCGGGTTGCGAGGAAGGGCGCTTGAGGTCTTATCGCGCGCCGTCGGTGATGGCGGTGCGGGCGTTGCGGTTCTTGGCCCAGGCGTCTTCGTTCGTGCCGGCGTCGATCGGGCGTTCCTTGCCGTACGACAGGCTTTCGATGCGCGAGCCCGAGACGCCTTGGCCGACCAGGAATTCGCGGACGGCGTTGGCGCGGCGGGCGCCCAGGGCGAGGTTGTATTCGCGGGTGCCGCGTTCGTCGGCGTTGCCTTCGATGCGCACGCGCACGGCCGGATAGCGGTTCAGCCATTGGGCTTGAGCGCTCAGCGTGGGCTGGGCGTCGCTGCGGACCTCGTAGCTGTCGGTGTCGAAATAGATCCGCTCGCCGATGTTGATCACGAAGTCCTGCACGGTGCCGGGCAGCGGGCCCTGRTTCGGCGGCGACTGCGGGGTCTGCGGCGGRGTGTAGGGCGGAGTGGTGGGTTGCGACGGCTGCTGCGTCGGAGCCTGCGGGCCCGCCGGCTTCGGCCGCGAAGCACAGGCGGCGAGCGATGCGGCCGCCAGACCGATCATCGCCAGTCTAGCGACGCGTTGGGTGTCGAAGCTCATCCAGTTTCTCCTCAAGTCCACGGCCAAGGTTGATAGTTGTAGCGCGTGAAGCCTTCGTGGCGCCGCGCCAAAACGTACCTTGCACCTCACAATGGCGTCAGAATGTCGCACGCCCACGTGGTTTCACCTGACGCGTGAACGTCGGATGAACGACTCATAGGCAACGCGCCTTTACGGCAGAGGTTGCGTGAAAGTGGTGTGGATTGTCGCGTCGGCTTCCAACGAGTCACACGCTCAGGGGTCTAGGTGAAACTGCTTCCCAAGCTCGACATACAGTTTTCAGGTGGCAACAACTTCAAAAAGCAAACACAAAATCATCGCAACAGATCCCACAAAAAAGAACACTCGCATCACAGAGATGAACTTATCATTCTCCATAAGACGGAGTTGCGATTTTGAGATCAGGATATTGTACTTGCTTATTTTTACTACCCAAAGAAACAAAGGTTTCCCAAAAATAGCGAAAACGAGGCCCAAGCACGATACAATTCCCCACACCATGACAAGGGGGACTTCGTCTGGCGATATAGTCATCAGCGAAACTCTATGACGAAGGCTGTCCAAAAGTCGTGTGGATCAGTCCAGAAGCGGCGACCAGGCCGGGTCGGAGGCCGCGCCCTGGTAGGCGGCGGGGCGCAGGATCCGGCCGGTTATGTCCACCGTCCACAGCCGCGAATTGCCGCTGGAGCTCTCGCGCGAGAACATC
>NZ_JBFTZS010000649.1:0-1816 GCF_056406675.1 Caulobacter sp. P1_B12_2
GGGCAGGGGACCGTGGGGGGCGGGAAAGGTGGAGTCGCGCGGCGCGCCCCCGGGGGAAGGTTTCCTTCTACACGGCGTGTTCGCGTGGGCACAACCGCTCAAGTCAGGCGGGAAAGAGGCGTTCGTCCGCAATCGACCGTCGCGGCGCCGACACCCTTGACGATTGGTGCTTTTCTTCGGTTCGGGTTTGCGTCAATCCAACAGGCTGAAGGTCCTGCTAGGGCTCCATCGGTTTTCAGGAGCGCGTCATGCGTATCGAGTTCGTCACCGCCGACACTCAGGCCGGCGCCAACGCCGCCCTGGCCGTCCTCGCCTACGAGGCGGCCGCCCTGTCGCCCGAGGCCAAGGCCGTTAACGACGCGACCGGCGGCGCCCTGGCCCGCGCCGTCGCCGGCGGACGGTTCACCGGCGCCAAGGGTCAGACGCTGGACCTCATCGCGCCCGCCGGCCTCGAGGCCGCCCGCGTGCTGCTGGTCGGTGTCGACGGCGACGGCGCGGTCGAGCCCGAGACCGTCGAGATCGCCGCCGGCCACGCCTTCCAGGCCCTGAAGGCGTCCGGCGTCACCGAACTGGTCCTGAAGCTGGGCGGCGACGCCGAGACAGCCGCCCGCGCGGCGTTCGGCGTCAAGCTGGCCGCCTATCGCTTCGACAAGTACCGCACCACCGAAAAGGCCGAGAAGAAGCCGTCGGTCAGCGTGGTCAAGGTGGCCGCCGCCGATCCGGCCAAGGCGCAGAAGGCGTTCGCCGCGCTCGAAGCGGTGGCCGACGGCGTCCTGTTCGCCCGCGACCTGGTCGCCGAGCCGGCCAACATCCTGCACCCCGAAGAGTTCGCCGCCCGCGTGAAGGGGCTGGAGACGCTGGGGCTGGAAGTCGAGATCCTGGGCGAGGCCGACATGGCCAAGCTGGGCATGGGCAGCCTGCTGGGCGTCGGCCAGGGCAGCCGGCGTGAGAGCCAACTGGTGGTGATCAAGTGGACCGGCGCGGCGGACAAGTCGGCCCAGCCGGTGGCCTTCGTCGGCAAGGGCGTCACCTTCGACACCGGCGGCATCTCGATCAAGCCGGCCGACGGCATGGAGGACATGAAGTGGGACATGGGCGGCGCGGCCGCCGTGACCGGCGTCATGCACGCCCTGGCCGGCCGCAAGGCCAAGCTCAACGCCATCGGCATCCTGGGCCTGGTCGAGAACATGCCCGACGGCAACGCCCAGCGTCCCGGCGACGTGGTCACCTCCATGTCCGGCCAGACCATCGAGGTCATCAACACCGACGCCGAGGGCCGCCTCGTTCTGGCCGACGCCCTCTGGTATTGTCAGGACCGCTTCAAGCCCAAGTTCATGATCGACCTGGCCACCCTGACCGGCGCGATCATCATCTCGCTGGGTCACGATCTGGGGGGGCTGTTCAGCAACAATGACGGCTTGTCGGAAAAGCTCCTGGCCGCCGGCAAGGCCGAGCGCGAGCCGCTGTGGCGCATGCCGATGCCTGCCGCCTACGAAAAGCAGATCGAAAGCCCGATCGCCGATCTGAAGAACATCGGTGGTCGCCCGGCCGGTTCGATCACCGCGGCCCTCTTCCTGCAGAAGTTCGTCAACGGCGTGCCGTGGGCGCACCTCGACATCGCCTCGGTGGCCTGGAAGAAGCCTTCGACCGACCCCACCGTCCCGGACGGCGCGGTCGGCTTCGGCGTGCGCCTGCTGAACCGCCTGGTGGCGGACGCGTACGAAGGCTGACCTTGACCGCCGCGCTCTGCGACATCTGGTTCTACCACCTCGAGCGCAGTCCCTTGGAAGAGGTGCTGCCCGGGCTGCTGGAAAAG
>NZ_JBFTZS010000650.1:0-2212 GCF_056406675.1 Caulobacter sp. P1_B12_2
ACGTAGATGATGGTGGTCATGACCCAATCCCTTCGGAAGCTTACCGAAGGAGATTGTGTAGTTTTGCGCAATTTCAAGCCCGGCCTTGGGAACATCGCCGCTCGCCACGCCTTCTCACTCTGCCGCTGGGGCAATGAAGGGGTTTCCAATGTCAATTCTCGCATGGCTCGTCGTGGGCCTGATCGCCGGCTTCCTGGCCAGCAAGGTCATCAACAAGACCGGCTCCGGCCTGGTCATGGACATCGTTCTGGGGATTGTCGGCGCCTTGGTCGGCGGCTTCATCTTCAACGCTATCGGCCACTCGGCGCCGACCGGCATCAATCTCTACAGCATCTTTGTGGCGTTCATCGGCGCCGTGGTCGTGCTGGCCATCTACCATCTGATCTTCCGCCGCCGCGCGCTCTAGACCTCCCGCCGCCCCAAGGGGCGACGACGCAAACGGCTGATCACGAAGACGGCCGCCGGTCTCCACTTGAGCCGGAGCCGCGCCTGTGTCTGAACGATCTTCCGCGACGCCGAACGGCCGGGTCATCCTGACCTACGGCCGCAGCCTGATGGCTTTGGTGATCGCAAGGTCGCTGGCCCAGCGCGGCGTCGAGGTCATCGGGTGCGACGACGTCGACCTGACGGTGATGTCGTTCTCCAAGCACGTGAAGGAAACCTTCACCGTCGCGCCCTGGAAGCTTCGCCCCGACGATTTCCTCGACGACCTTGAAGCGGCCGTGCGCGAATACGCGCCACGCGACGGACGACCGTATGTGTTGATGCCCGTCTTCACCGAAGGCGAGCTGATCACACGCCATCGCGCGCGGTTCGAGCCTACGCTCAAACTCGCCGCGCCCGCCTGGAAGAGCATCGACCTCGTCCACCCCAAGGACCACCTCGCAAAGCTGGTCGAATGCGACGACTTGCCGGCGCCCAGGACCTGGATCGTGCCGGATCGCGCCGCCCTGGCAAAGCTTACCCCGACGCTGGACTATCCGCTGATCGTCAAACCCAGCGACGGCGCCGGCGGCCGCGGCGTCAGCGCCGCCGCCTCGGCCGAAGAGGCGACTGAGCAGGTCGAAGCGCTAGGCTACAGCCCCATCCCACTGCTCCAGGAGATGGTTCCGGGCGAGGACTTTTGCGTCGCCGTACTGGCTGACAAGGGCAAGCTGGCGGCGATGATGGCCTATCGCAACCTGACGACCTTTCCACGCAAGGCCGGAGCCGGCGCGGTGCGGGAGACCGTCGACGCCGAGCCGTTCCGGGCAGCGACCGAGCAGGTGCTCGCCGCGACAGCCTGGAACGGGCTGGCCGAACTGGACTTCCGTTGGACGGGCAAGATCAAGGACACGCCCAAGCTGATCGAGGTCAACGCGCGGTTCTGGGCGGGCATCTTCCACTCCATCCAGACCGCGGTGGATTTTCCCTGGCTGCTCTACCAGCAAACCATTGGCCAGCCTCTGGATGCGGTCGACGAACCCCAGATCGGCGCGCGAACCAAGACGCCGGGCGTCTGGCTGCTGGCGGCGGTCGAGGACGTCGCCGCCACCGCGCCGCAGCTGGCCGCGGCCAAGGAAGCCTGGCGCGAGATCCGGCGCCGCCTTACCGCCGGCGAACTGTCGGGGCTGCGCGAACATCTGAGCGCGGCCAAAGGAGTGCTGTCGGTCGGCGACATCGTGGAGCAGTTCAAGGCCGCGCTGTCCCACGGCCAAGGTGCGCCCAGCGAATTCAGCCAGGACGACGATCCTCTGGTCGGGCTTGGCGCGCTCTTCGTGCTCAGCTCGCTCGTCAAGCACGGCAAGCTTCCTGACGAGCTGACCTATGAGGCGGGCGCGGACACAGACGAACCTGCCGTCGCACGGGCTCTGGACAAGCGTCCGACCATTGGCGTCACCCTTCCCGATCAGGGCGACACCCTTCCCTGGTTGGCGATGAAGTTCGCGATCTGGGCGGCGGGCGGCCGCGCGGTGCGCGTCACGGCCAAGGCGCCGCGTGAGCCCAAGACCATCGACGGCCTAGTGTTCGGCGGGGGCTCGGACGTCTATCCTCTGGCTTTCGAGGGCAAGCCAAAGGACGGCTATCGCTATGACCTGGCGCGGGGCGACATGGAGGCCTCTTGGGGGTTGGCCGCCCGCCGACACGACCTGCCGGTATTGGGTGTCTGCCGCGGCGCGCAGATGCTCAACGTCATCGCCGGGGGCACCCTCTACATGGACCTGTCCAGCTT
>NZ_JBFTZS010000651.1:0-1813 GCF_056406675.1 Caulobacter sp. P1_B12_2
CGTCCGGCCGCGTCGTCGTGCTGGAACGCGCCGACGGCCACGCGTCGGTGGCCTCCAGCGCGGCCCTGGCGGCGGCGAAGGTGACCAAGGACACCGCCGCCCCGGCGGGCGGCCAGATCCTGAAGGGCGCGGACGGCGCGCCGGACGGCATGCTGATCGACCACGCCCAGAGCCTGATCGCCGCCGTGATCCCGCCGCCGTCCGAGGCCCTCAAGCGCCAGGCCCTCGAAAAGGCCGGCGCCCTCTACGCCTCGCGCGGCTGGACGGGCCTGGGAAACATGAGCGTCGAAGCCCCCGACCTGGCGATCCTCCAGGGCCTGGCGGCGGACAAGAAATTCAGCCTCCGCGTCGACAACTACATGGATCCCAGCGGCGCGGCCGAGGTGCTGGCCAAGGGTCCCTTCACCGACCCGACCGGCCTGATCCGGGTGCGCGGCGTCAAGCTCTACATGGACGGCGCCCTGGGCTCGCGCGGCGCGGCGCTGTTGGAGCCCTACAGCGACGCCGAGGGCCTGGGCCTTCAACTGACCCCGCAGGACAAGGGCCTGGCGCTGATGAAGGCCGCCAAGGCCGTGAACGCCCAGGTGGCCATGCACGCCATCGGCGATCGCGGCAACCGCATGACCCTGGACTGGTTCGAGCAGAGCCTGGCCGGGGATGCGAAGGCCCGCTGGCGGATCGAGCACGCCCAGATCGTCGCCGACACCGACGTGCCGCGCTTTTCCAAGCTGGGGGTCATCGCCTCGATGCAGCCCAGCCACGCCATCGGCGACCTCTATTTCGCCCCCGCCCGCCTGGGCAAGGACCGGCTGCACGAGGGCTATCGCTGGAAGGACTTCCTCGACAGCGGCGCGGTGATCGCCGCCGGCTCGGACGCGCCCGTCGAGGTCGGCGACCCGCGCATCGAGTTCTACGCCGCCGTCTATCGTCACAGCCTGAACGGCTTCGCCAACGCCGACTGGCATCTGGACGAGGCCGTCACCCGCGACCAGGCCCTGCGCATGCTGACCTGGGCCCCGGCCTACGCCGCTTTCGCCGAAGCCGACCGCGGCACGCTGGAGGCCGGCAAGAAGGCCGACGTCACGGTGTTTTCGAAGGATCTGATGACGGTGGCCCCAGCCGAGATCCTCAAGGCCGAGGCCGTGCTGACGGTGGTCGACGGCAAGGTGGTGTTCGAGAAGTAATTCCAACGGCTGTCATCCCGGATCTTCGCGCTGCGCGCTCGTCCGGGATGACAGCGAAGGGGGAAGCTACCGCACGATCGTCGCCTGCCGCGCCGACAGCAGCCAGGCCGCGCCCTCGGGCCGCCACAGCTCGGTGAAGCGGCGGCGCACGGTCTGGCCGGCCAGCGGGTTCTTGCCCTTGGGCGTCACGGTCTCCTCGCCCATCAGCAGCACCATGTCGCCGCGCAAGGAGGCGTGCTCGATCAGCCGTTCGTACTGGCTGTAGCTGATCTTGCCGTCGGCGTTCAACTGGCGGACCACGGCGCTGGAGGCGACGATGTTGACCGGGTTGTTGACCACCAGCTCGGGCGCCAGGGCGGCGGCGAACACCGCGTACTCGTCGGCGACCAGGGCCGCGTCGACCTTCTCGACGGCGTGCATCACCGCGGCGATCTTCGCGTCGCGCAACGCCTCGTGAACCTCGGGACTGGCGGCCTTCCATCGGGAGTTCTGCACGGGTTCAAGCCTCCGTTCGGTGACTGAAGGACGCTCGACGACCATAGGCTTCGTGAGCGCGACGGCAAGGCGCTCCCTGTTCGTGGAGGCTAGCTCACCACTCGACCAAGGCCAGTCCCGGCACATCCTGGAAG
>NZ_JBFTZS010000652.1:0-1813 GCF_056406675.1 Caulobacter sp. P1_B12_2
GGACTTGGGTCTGGGTGGTCATGCGGTTGTCCTTGAATGGGGGTGTCGGGGAGGGGCGGGCGGCCGGGATCAGATGATGCCGCCGTTGGCGCGCAGGGTCTGGCCGTTGATCCAGGAGCCGTCCGGGCCGACCAGGAAGGCGATGGCGGCGGCGATGTCCTCGGGCTGGCCCAGGCGTTCCAGCGGGGCCAGCTTGGTCAGGTGGTCGATCACCGCCTGCGGCTTGCCGTCGAGGAACAGCTTTGTCGCCGTCGGGCCGGGCGCGACGGCGTTGACCGTGATGTTCCGGCCGCGCAGCTCCTTGGTCAGGATGCTGGTCATGGCTTCCACGGCCGCCTTGGTCGCGGCGTAGACCCCGTAGGTCGGCTGCAGCAGGCCCACGACGCTGGACGAGACGTTGACGATCCGCCCGCCGTCCCGCAGTCGCCGGGCCGCCTCGCGCAGGGTGTTGAACGTGCCCTTCAGATTGACGGCGATCTGGCTGTCGAACAGGGCGTCGTCGCTGTCGGCGATCGTGGCCAGCTTCATGATGCCGGCGTTGTTGATCAGCACATCGACGCCGCCGAAGGCCGTCTCGGCGGCCTCGAACATCTTGCGGACCGCCTCGGGGTCGGCGATGTCGGCCTGGTGAGCCACGGCCTTGCCGCCGGCCGCCTCGATCTGGCGAACCAGGTTCTCGGCCGGCTGGGGCTTGCCGGCATAGTTGACGACGACGGTGAAGCCGTCGCGGGCCAGGCGTTCCGCGACCGCCCCGCCGATGCCGCCCGAGGCGCCGGTGACGATCGCTACCTTGTTGCTTTGGTTGGTCATTTGGTCTCTCCAGGCCGACACCGCGTCGGCTGTGAGGACAAGATGAGCTTTTGACCTGCAGAGATAATCAGTCGATATTCGACAACATTATTCAGATATCCGAATAATGGAGACACCGCCCTGGATCGCTTCGACGCCATGCGCCTGTTCGCCCGCATCGTGGAGCGGCGCAGCTTCAGCCAGGCGGCGCTGGACCTGAACCTGCCGGCCTCGTCGGCCACGGAAGGCGTCAAGCAGCTGGAGGCCCGGCTGGGCGTGCGGCTGCTGCAGCGTACGACGCGCCACGTCAGCCCCACCCTGGACGGCGAAGCCTTCTACCGCCGCTGCCTGACCATCCTGGGCGAGCTGGAGGACGCCGAGGCCGAGTTCAGCGACGCCAAGCCGCGCGGGCTGCTGCGGGTCGACGTCCACGGCACGCTGGCCCGCCACTTCCTGCTGCCGGGCCTCCCGGCCTTCCTGGAGCGCTATCCCGACATCCGCCTGCACCTGGGCGAGGGCGATCGGCTGGTCGACCTGGTGCGCGAGGGCGTCGACTGCGTGCTGCGGGTCGGCGACCTGAAGGACAGCGCCATGATCGCCCGCCGGGTGGGGCTGCTGGACGAGGTGACCTGCGCCGCGCCGGCCTATCTAGAGCGACATGGGGCGCCGACCGCGCCGGACGACCTGAATTCCCAAGGCCACGTGATGATCGGCTTCGTCTCGTCGGCGACGGGCGAGCACTTCCCCCTGGAGTTCACGGTCGGCGGGGTCCTGAAGTTCGTCACCCTGCCGACCGTGCTGTCGGTGGCCGGGGCCGAGACCAACATCGCCGCCGCCCGCCTGGGCCTGGGGATCATCCAGGTCCCGCGCTATCACGCCCAGGCCGATCTGGACGCCGGGCGGCTGGTCGAGGTCCTGCCGGACTTCCCGCCCAGCCCGACGCCGGTGTCGCTGCTCTACCCGCAGGCCCGCCACATCCCGCCGCGGGTGCGGGTGTTCATGGAGTGGCTGACGGGGGAGTTTT
>NZ_JBFTZS010000653.1:0-1806 GCF_056406675.1 Caulobacter sp. P1_B12_2
CAGTCGGGACAGCGTGGTAGACGACGATCCCGGCGTCCTTCAGCGGCCCGACGAACTTGGCTGGGCTGCCGGCCGAGGTGGTGACGAACTTGACCCCGCTCTCGCAGACGAAGCGCAGCATGGCGTCGTCCTTGAGGAACAGGATCGGCAGGTTCACCCCGAACGGCAGGCCGCTGTCGGCCATCTTGCGGATCTCGGCCTTGCAGTTTTCGGTCTCACCGGACGAGGTCTCGATGATCCCCAAACCGCCGGCCCGCGAGACGGCGCTGGCCAGCGGATAGCGGGCGATCCAGCCCATCGGAGCCTGGACGATCGGATACTTGGCGCCCGTATGGGCCAGAACTCGATTGCCGGTCATGGGATCAAAAGCACCCGGCCGACGGCCTGGCGGCTCTCGATATAGGCATGAGCGGCGGCGGCTTCCGACAGCGGGAAGGTCTTGTCGATCAGCACCTGAAGCTCGCCGCGTGCGGCCTCGTCGATCAGGGTCTGGATCATGTCGTGGACGCGGTCGGTCATGATCTCCGCGCCGAGGAACACGCCCGTCAGGCTGCGGTTGCCGCCCATCAGCGACGACACGTCCACCTTGGTCGGCTCGCGCCCGGCCTGACCGACCAGCGAGATGCGGCCGCGATAGCCCAGGGCCAGGATGCTGGTCTGCAGGGTCGGACCGCCGACCGGGTCGACCACTAGGTCCACGCCCTTGCCGCCCGTCAGCTTCATCACTTGCTCGACCAAGTCCTCGCGGCCGTAGTTGATCCCGTGGTCCAGGCCGAAGGGCTTCAGGCGTTCCAGGCGCTCGTCGCTGGAGGCGGTGGCCAGCACCGTCGCCCCGGCCCGCTTGGCCAGTTGGATCGCGGCGACGCCGACGGCCCCAGCACCGGCCTGGACCAGCACGGTCTCGCCGGACTTCAGGTGGCCGGCGCCGAACAGGCATTCGTGCGCCGTACCGAACGGCACCGGGATCGCGGCGGCCTTGCGGACGTCGAACCCATCTGGGATCAGCCAGGCGTTGCGGGCCGGCACGCTGCGCAGCTCGGCGTGCGAGCCGAAGGCGTTCACGGTCACCACCTTCTGGCCGACCTTCAGGTGCGTGACCTCGGCCCCGACCTCGACGATCTCGCCGGCCGCCTGGTAGCCGACGATGTGCGGGCTGCCGGCCATCGGGCCGCCGCCGCGGTTGAGGGTGTCGCCGCCCTCGATGCTGACCGCCTCGACGCGGATCACCACGCCGCTGGAATAGCAGGGCGGATCGGCGACGTCCTCGTACTTCAGCACGTCCGGCGAACCGGTTTCGTAATAGACGGCGGCCTTCATGGCGAGCTCCCTAAGCTTTGTTTTTATTGGCCCTTCGCGGGGCGGTTACTGCGCCGGATCGACCAGGGCCTGGTAGACCAGGGTGGCGGCGTCGTCGTTGATCTTGGCCAGCGCCGGATCGATCTCCTTGGCCAGGATGTGGATCATCCCAAGCATGAAGAGGTCGTTCTTGGGATCGATCCAGAACCAGGTCCCGGCCGCCCCACCCCAGCTGTAGGCGCCCTCGCCTTGCAGCGAGCCGTCGCGGGCGGGGTCGGTGACCACCGCGACGTCCAGGCCGAAGCCCGTTCCCTTGGCCGGCGAGAACGAGGCGCCGGGCGCGGCCATCACGATGTCGGTCAGGTGGTTGGACGCCATAAGCTTGATTGTGCCGGGCGCCAGGATCCGCGCGCCGTCCAGCTGGCCGCCGTTCAGCAGCATCTGGGCGAAGCGGGCGTAGTCGGCCGTGGTCGACACCAGCCCGCCGCCGCCCGAAGCGATGGCCGGCGG
>NZ_JBFTZS010000654.1:0-1802 GCF_056406675.1 Caulobacter sp. P1_B12_2
GTGCAGCGCGGCGGCCAGGGCGACGACGCCCAGCAGGGAAGCGGCCCGGATCACTTCGCGTCCCCCAGGAAGGCGTCGATCATCGTCACTGTGGCGGCGGGCTGCTCTTCCATCAGCCAGTGGCCGGAGTCGGGCACGACGCCCTCGGTGACGTTGGTGGCCGCCGACCGCATGACCACGGCCATCATCGGGCCGAACGACTTGGCGCCGCCGATGGCCAGGACCGGCATGGGCAGCTTGGCGCCGGTCGCCAGCCAGGCGCGGTTGTCGGTCACGTCCTGGTCGAAGGCCCCGAACTGGGCGAAGCCGGAGCGCATGGCGCCCGGGCGGGCGTAGAGCGCGGCGTAGTGCTGGCGCGACAGCTCGTCGAACTTCTTGGGGTCGGCCGAGAACTCGTTCCAGAAGCGGTCCAGATAGATGCGCTCGCGGCCGGCGACCAGGCGCTCCATGTCGGGACCGCCGAACCGGAAGTGCCAGAGCAGCGGGCTCTTGAGGATCTCGTCCCACGGACCCACGCCCGGGATCGGGGCGTCCAGCAGCACGAACTTGGTCACGTTCCGCGGCTGCTGCGTGGCCAGGGCGAAGCCGACCATGTTGCCGATGTCGTGAGTGACCAGGGCGTAGCGCTCGACCTTCAGGGCGGTCAGCACGCCGGCGATGTCGCGCGCCTCGGTCGCCTTGTCGTAGCCGCCGGCGGGGTGGGCCGACAGGCCCATGCCGCGCAGGTCGGGCACGATCACGGTGTGGTCCTTGGCCAGGTCCCTGGCCAGAGGCGACCACATGTCGCCCGTCTCGCCGAAGCCGTGCAGCAGGACCACGGCCGGGCCGTGACCGCCGACCCGGACGTGGAGCGTCGTGCCGTTGGTGGCGATCTCCTGGGCCTTGAAGCCGGTGGGGAAGGGCTGGACCTGGGCCAGGGCCGGCGATCCGAGGGCGGAGGCGGCCAGGAGCAGGGCTCCAGCGGCGGCCGAGGCGAGCAGTTTCATGTGAGGCGCTCCGTTTGGGTGGCGACGTCTGGCGTCCTCAATAGGGTGAGCAGTATTTTTGGCCGTGTAAACATATTTCTTGTACGATTGATCAGTTTTATATATCACCTGATTTATGGTCAAATGCCATCAGTGACAGATGAGTCGGACGATGAGACCCAAGACCCAGAGACATGCCGAGGCGGGCGAAGGCGCGGCGCGCGACCGCATCCTGAAGGTGGCCGAGCAGGTGTTCGCCGAGATGGGATTCGACGGCGCCTCGATGCGCCAGATCGCCCAGCAGGCCGACGTCCCCGTCGCCCTGGTCAGCTACCACTTCAAGACCAAGCTGAACCTCTATCGCGAGGTGTTCGTGGCCCGACACCCCAGCACCGGCGCCCAGCGTCTGGCCGGCCTGGCCCTGGCCGAGATGGAGGACGACCCCGCCCGCCGGCTGGAACTGATCGTCAAGGCCGTGCTGACCCCGATGCTGTCGCTGCGCAAGACCGAGGGCAACGCCAGCTTCGGCGTGATGCTGGCCCGCGAGGCCAACGACCCCAAGGCCGGCGAGCGGGGCATCATCAAGGAGATCTTCGATCCCACCGCCCGCAAGACGATCGAGCTGCTGCGCGGCGCCCTGCCCGACCGCGGCGAGGCCGAGATCGTCTGGGGCTTCCAGATGATCATCGGCACGATGCTGTACGTGATGGCCGACAACGGCCGGGCCGCGCACCTGAGCGGCGGCGCGGCCGATCCCACCGACGTGGACGCCACCGTGCGGCAGATCGTGCCGCTGCTGCTGAACGGCCTGCGGGGGGGCTGACGGCGGCCGCGCCC
>NZ_JBFTZS010000655.1:0-1793 GCF_056406675.1 Caulobacter sp. P1_B12_2
ACACCGCCGCCATCGAGCAGGTCGCCGCCACCCTCGACCAGAAGCTGAACCGCGCCGACAGCGTCCAGGCCCAGGCCCTCGAGAAGCTGGGCGCCGAGATCGCCCGGATCACCGAGAAGCTGGCCGAGCGCATCGGCAACGCCGAGCGCCGCAACGCCTTGGCCATCGACGACGTCGGCGACCAGGTCACCCGCGTCACCGACCGCCTGAACCAGCGCCACGAGCGCACCTCGCAGGAACTGGTCGATCGCATCCGCCAGAGCGAGGAGCGCACCGCTCGCATGCTGGAAGAAGCGCGCGAGAAGATCGACTCCAAGCTGGGCGAGGCCCAGAAGCGCTTGGCCGAGCAGGCCGCCGCCGCCCCGGCCGCGCGTCCCGCCCCGTCGCCGTTCGACGATGGCGAGCGCTATTCGTTCGGCGGCGAGGCCGTCCCCGAGGACGTCTTCAACCAGCCGGCCGCCTTCATGCCGGCCCAGGCCGCCACACCGGCCCGCACCGCCGCGCCGGTCGCCTTCGCGGCCCCGGCGTTCGAAACCACGGTCTTCCCGACCAGCGAGCCGCCCGCGCTCGAGTTCGGCGATGAGGACTTCGAGGCCGCCGACGGCTTCACCTCGGCCCTGGAGCCGGAACCGGCGTTCGAGCCGGAAGCCGACTACGACAGCGATTTCTCGGCCCCCGAGTTCGCCGCCGCCGAATTCTCCGCCCCGGAAGAGCCGGTCGCGCCCGGACGTCCGCTGTCGACGCGGGAAGTGATCGAGCAGGCCCGCGCCGCCGCGCGCCAGGCCGCCTTGGCCGGCGACGCCAAAGGCAAGGACAAGACCAAGGCCAAGAAGGCCGGAACCTCGCTGTTCGCCGGCTTCGGCGCCAAGGGCTCCGAGAAGAAGGCCAAGAAGGGCGCGATGAAGACCGCCCTGATGGTCTCGGCGACGGCCGCCTTCATGGGCGTCGGCGCCGCCGGCTACATCATGAGTTCCGCCCATGGTTCGGGTCCGACTCCGGAGCGGGTGGCCCAGGGCCTGTCGACCAAAGGCGCCGGCGAGATCCGCACCGCCGAAACCGACACCAGCCCGGCCGGCGTCCGCGCCGCCGTCGCCCTGACCTCGCAACTTCCCATCGAGGCGACCTCGACCGAGACCGCGCCTGTCGCCGCGCCTCCGCCCGGTGAAAACGCCCAGGCCCTCTACGAAGACGGCGTGCGCCGCATCGAGGCCAAGGACCGCACGGGTCTGGACAGCCTGCGCAAGGCCGCCAACCTCGGCCTGCCGCGCGCCCAGTTCTACCTGGCCAAGATGTACGAGGTCGGCGAGGGCGGGGTGAAGAAGGATCTCACCGAAGCCCGCCGCTGGACCGAGCGCGCCGCTACGGCCGGCGAAGCCCGCGCCATGCACAACATGGCCCTCTACTACTACAAGGGCGAAGGCGGCGAACGGAACTCCACCAAGGCCGCCAGCTGGTTCCGCAAGGCGTCGGACCTGGGCCTGGTCGACAGCCAGTTCAACCTGGCTCAGCTCTATGAAGGCGGGTGGGGCGTCAGCCAGAACCCGACCGAAGCCTACAAGTGGTACCTGATCGCGGCGCGGTCGGGCGACACCGCCTCGCGCGCCCGGGCCATGGCCCTGCGCGCCCAACTGACCGCCGAAGGCCAGCGGATCGCCGAGCGTTCGGCCAGCGCCTTCCGCTCGCAGGCCGCCGCGCCCGTTCAGGCCGTCGCCTCGGCCGCCGCGCCCAGCGCCGGCCTGGCCACCGCCCAGCGCGCTCTGTCCAAGCTGGGCTACTACCAAGGTCCCCAGGAC
>NZ_JBFTZS010000656.1:0-1773 GCF_056406675.1 Caulobacter sp. P1_B12_2
ACGCCAGCCTGGACGCCGTGACCTGCGTCTACCTGTTCCACGAACTGCCGCCGCGCGTGCGGCCGGTGGTGGCCGCCGAGATCGCCCGGGTGCTCAAGCCCGGCGGCGTACTGGCCTTCGCCGATTCCGTGCAGCCCGTCGACGAGCCCGACCTGTCGCGGCTGCTGGAGGCGTTCCCGGCCTACTTCCACGAGCCCTACTATTCGACCTACGCCCAGGCCGATCTGCCGGCCCTGTTCGCCGGGGCGGGACTAAGCGTGGCCGGACAGGACCAGGCCTTCCTGACCAAGGCCCTGCTGCTGGAAAAGACCTGTTGAGGCAGCGCATCATGGCCATTGCCTAGGCCGACGGGCTCCTGTATCGAACCGACCTCTTCGCCGACGCTTCTTTGCGTTGACCCGGATGGCCCGGTGGCGGAGTGGTTACGCAGCGGATTGCAAATCCGTGCACCCCGGTTCGATTCCGGGCCGGGCCTCCACCTCTAGTCTTGAATTCGAGACCCGACGTCCTGGCCGCTCACGCGCCTAGGGACGAACCGCCAGGACGTGCACGCCGCGCGGGCGGCGTTCGGCGTCGATCCAGTGGAACGCCTGGCCGGCGGTCATGCCGACCAGGGCCGCGCCGACCGGCGACAGCACCGAGATGCGGTTGTCGTCGATGCTGGCGTCGCGGGGCAGGCTCAAGCGCACCGAGCGCACCTGTCCGCTGGACAGATCCCGGAAATCGACGGTGGAGCCGATGCGCACGAACGGGTGGGGAGCCTGGTCGGGCTCGACGATCAGGGCGCGGGACATCTCTTCGGCCAGCACGCGGCCGCCCAGCGCCTGACCGGCCTGGGTGTCGGCCAGGTTGGACAGGGTCTCGAAGTCGGCTTCGGTGACATAGATGGTCGGCTGGGCCGGAACGGCCCGGTTTGGGGTGGAAAGGGTGTTCATAGTTGTCTTTCTGGAGTTTGGTTTGAGCCCGATCGCCGCTTGGGGATGGGGGCTCGAAGGCCGCGCGTTCAGCGCCGGCGTCAATCGCCCGAACTCGCATACGGGGCGCGTCCTTGAAGACGCGGCCGAACCGAAAGCGGGATCTTGTCGGGGAAAAGCAGACCTAAGGTCATGCTCAGCGGGCGGTGGTCGAGCGCTTCAAAGCGGCGCGACCCGTCATCCGACGTTCCGCAAATGGGGGCAGCGGCGACCGTTGTCAACCCACGGACCCCATCGACACGCCGACTGGGTCCGCCGGCGACCTAGTTCAGGCGAGGCTTCTTCAGCAGCGCGTTGCGATCGACCGAACGGATCTCGACCTCGAACACGTCCTGCTCGCGCTGGATCCGCAGCGATACCGTGACGCCCGCCGGACCCTGGTCCCACAGGGCGGTGTAGAACTCGGTCAGGTCGGAGACCTCGTCCCCGGCGACGGCCAGAATCAGATCGCCGGTGTGCAGCTCGGCGCGGGCGGCCGGGCTTCCGGGCGACACGCCGACCAGGACGACCTGGGATTCGGTCTCCTGCGCGAAGACGCCCAGCCAGGGGCGGGGCGGATGGGCGGGCTTGCCCCGCGCCAGATCGTCCAGGATCGGCGGCAGAAGTTCGGCGGGCACGAACATGTTCATGGGCTTGGCCCGGCCGTCGCTCGACTGTCCCGCCAGGCTGAGCGAGCCGACGCCGACCAGTTCGCCCTCGGCGCCGATCAGGGCCGCGCCGCTCCAGTGCGGGTGGGCGGGCTCGGTGATGATCGCCTCGTCCAGCAGATATTCCCAGTAGCCGGCGAAGGGCATGCGCG
>NZ_JBFTZS010000657.1:0-2713 GCF_056406675.1 Caulobacter sp. P1_B12_2
GGACCCCAACTGGGTCGTGCCGCTGATGTACGAGCGAATGGCGGCCCTGACGCCCGCCACCAACCCGTTCTTCGAGCACGCCGACGTCCAGATGTGGCTGGCCGTGCGCGGCGGCCGCGACGTGGGCCGGATCAGCGCCACGATCGACCACCTGGCCACCGAGGTCGGCGCGGGCAAGACCGGCAATTTCGGCATGATCGCCGCCGAGGACGACCCGGCCATCTTCAGCCTGCTGTTCCGCACGGCCGAGGACTGGCTGAAAGCTCGTGGCTGCACCCGGTCCCTGGGTCCGTTCAACCTGTCGATCAACGAGGAGGTCGGCCTGCTGGTCGACGGCTTCGACACCAAGCCGATGGTGATGATGGGCCACGACCCGCGCTACACCGCCGCGCATGTCGAGGCCCAGGGCTACGCCAAGGCCAAGGACGTCTACGCCTATGTCTGCGATCCCCGCGCCGCCCTGCCCGCGGTGGTGGTGCGCCGGGTCAAGCGCGGCCTGCCCGAGGGCGTGACCCTGCGCCAGCTGGACATGAGCCGCTACGACGACGAGGTCAAAGCCCTGACCGAGATCCTCAACGACGCCTGGTCGGGCAACTGGGGTTTCGTGCCCACCACCGAGGCCGAGACCGCCCAGCTGGGCAAGGCCCTGAAGGACGTGCTCGACCCGCGCCTGGTGCTGTTCGGCGAGATCGACGGCGAGGTCGCCGGCTTCATCGTGCTGCTGCCCAACGTCAACGAGGCGATCGAGGGCCTGAACGGCAAGCTGTTGCCGTTCGGCTGGGCCAAGCTGCTGTGGCGGCTGAAAGTCAAGCGCGTGAAGTCGATCCGCATCCCGCTGATGGGCCTCAAGCGCAAGTTCGCCGACAGCCTGCGCGGCCAGGTCGTGCCGTTCCACCTGATGAACGCCGGCCGCGACGCCGGCCTGGCCCTGGGCTACGACAAGTTCGAGTTCTCGTGGATCCTGGAGGACAACACGCCGATGCGCCGGATCTCCGAGGCCATGGGCGCGGAGATCTACAAGACCTATCGCATCTACGAGAAGGCGATCTAGGGCCGTGGCCCAGGACGCCGAGCTCAAGGGTTCCTTCCAGGCCCTGGTGCTGGCCGGCTCGCGTGGCGGGGTCGATCCCGTCGCCGACTATGCCGGGGTCAGCCAGAAGGGCCTGATCGTCCTGGGCGGCCAGACGCTGCTGACCCGCGTGCTGGCGGCGCTGGACTGGTGCAGGCGGCCGCGCCGACCACCAAGCGCACCTATCTGGCGTTCCGCGACGGCCGCTATTCGGGGTGCAACCTGTTCTACCTGAAGACCCCGGCGTCGCTGAAGGCCATCGACCTATGGCGCACGGTCGAGAAGCATCGCAAGCAGCCGTGGAAGATCGCCGCCCTGTTCGGCCCGGTCATGCTGGCGCGTTATCTGCTGGGCCTGATGACCCTGGACGAGATGGTGGCGCGCATCGGCCGCCTGGCCGGGGTCAAGGCGGCGGCGGTCAGGGCTCGGCACGGCTTGGCGGCGGTGGACGTCGACAAGCCGGCCGACCTGGACCTGGTGCGGTCGATCGTGGAGGGCTGAGCCCTCAGCTTTCGCCGGTGTCGCCGCGGTAGAAGATCCCGATGGCGGTCACCCACAGCAGCGAGACGATGGTGGGAATGAACGCCACCGATGCAGGCCACGGAATCGGCGAGTTCGGCCCAAGCGTGGAAACCCAGATCACGAACGAGACGGCCGAGATGATGATGCCGATGATCTGAGGGCTGCCGGACCCCAGGGAGGTGCTCTTGACCCGAACCGCGATCAGAATCCCGATGCAGAGCACGGCGATAACGATCAGCAGGACCAGCCTGAGCGTGCTGTCGATCGTGGTCGGCAAAAGACCCGTCGCCGCGCCATAGGCGCCCAGCGCCTCGGCGGGGATCAACTTGGCCAGCCTGGTGGCCCAGCCGTCCGCGGTGGCCCCGTTCGGCGCCGTGTCGCGGTTTTGGCCCATGGGAAGGCCTTCGACTCTCAGTGACATCAGATGCTCCCTCTCGTGTCGTTGAAGACTTTGGATTCTCGAGCAGGACGCGACCGTCGCGACTTTCCGACGCGAACTGAGCCATCCACGAGCAACGCCCTGTCGCGAACCTGACCGAACCTTAGAGTCGGCGCAATCCCTGATTGGGTCACGACAAAAACGCAACCCCACGGCAAGCTGCACCATTCGGGCACGAAAAACCCCGCCGCCGGGCGCCGCGGAGCGGCTTGGGCGACGGGGTCTTCAGAACGTCAGAGAGGCGTTGGAGGCGGGGTTACCGCAGCTTGGCGCTGACCGAGATCCCGACGATGCGCGGCTCGTTGTAGACGGCCGCCATGTAGTTCTCGATGACGCCCTTGAGGTTCTTCTCGTTGGTGATGTTGCGGCCGAACAGGGCCACTTCATACGCGCCGTTGCCGCCTTCGTAGCCGAGCTTCAGCCCGCCCTCGAAGTTGCCCTTCGAGTAGAACTCGTCGGTGTCGTAGAGCACGAAGTTCGTATAGCCCTGCACGTTCCAGTCCGTGGCGACGAACAGCTTGCCGTCGGCGCCGACCGGCACGTCGTAGCGGCCCGTGAAGCTGAAGTTGTACTTCGGCGCGTTGGGCAGCGGCTGGCCGTCGATCTGGGCGAAGGTGCTGGTGCCGAACGGACCGACGATGGCGATCGTCGGGTTCTTGACCGTGCAGACCACCACGCTGTTG
>NZ_JBFTZS010000658.1:0-1772 GCF_056406675.1 Caulobacter sp. P1_B12_2
GTCGGCCAGGGCCAGGGCCTTCTTCACGTCGCCGGAATAGTAGGCCTCGCGGGCGGCGCGGGCCTTGTCGGCCGGGGCGGGGCCCTTGGCGCCGGCGACGAACAGGGCCGGAATCTTGGGGGCGGCGGCCTTGGCGGGCTTGCGCTTGACGGCCAGGGCGTAGACCCGGTCGGCGCCGGCCTGGTCGCCATAGGTCGCCAGCCAGTCGGTCAGCTCGTCATAGTTGGCCGCATAGGCGCGCGGATGCATGATCTTGGAGAATTCCAGCCGGCCCTTGAGGCTGCGGTCGCGGGCGTTGGCCTGGGCGGCCTCGGCGGCGTCGAAATCACCATGGTCGGCGGCGGCGAAGGCGGCGCGATAGAAGCGGGCGTCGGCGTCGGACAGGGGCTCAAGCGCCGAGGCGCGAGCGGTCATGGGGGCGCTGAAAGCGACCGCGAGGCAAAGAACGAAGGCCGAGAAAACGGCCAGAGGGCGAGCTAGAAGCTGCAATGCGTTTCCGCGCCTGACCTCCGAAGAGGCCCCCCACGCGTCCCGTGTCCAACTGGTCGCCCGAATCTCTAGTTGGGACGGTCCGGCCGATCAAGCCTCTCACTGAGCATAAGCATGTCGGCCCAGGCCTTCTTCTTGGCCGCAGGCTGACGCAGCAGGAACGCCGGATGCAAGGTGGGCAAGGCCGGGAGCTCGGTTTGACCGTCGCTGGCGGTCCATTCGAACCAGCGTCCGCGCAGCGACAATATGCCTTCGTCGCGCTTCAGCAGGCTCTTGGCCGAGGCGCCGCCGACCAGCAGCAGGATCTTGGGCTGGACCAACTGGATCGCCCGTTCGAGGAACGGCGCGCAGACGGCCTGTTCCTGCGGCGTGGGCGTGCGATTGCCCGGCGGACGCCAGAACAYGGTGTTGGTCACGAAAGCGCGGTCCAGCACGCCGGCGGCCTTGAGCATGCGGTCCAGAAGCTGGCCGGCCCGGCCGACGAACGGCGCGCCCTGCAGGTCCTCGTCCGCCCCGGGGGCCTCGCCGATGATCATCAGGGGCGCGTCGGCCGGCCCGCGCGAGACCACGGCCTGGCGGGCGCCCTGGGTCTTGAGCGGACAGCCCTCGAAGGCGGCGATCGCGGCGGCCAAGGCGGGCAGGTCGGCGCAGGCGGCGGCCAGGGCCTGGGCCTCGGCGACGACGGCGCCCAGGTCGGGCCCGCGCCCGAAGGCGGGTGTCGCGACTGGAGCGAGGGCGACAGGGGCGGCCGGCTCCTTGCGGGCCCGCAGCATCGCCGCGCCCTCGGCCAGGCGGTCGATCGGATCGTCCGCGTACGACGCCTCGACGCCCGCATCGGCCCAGAAGGCGAGCAGGCTTTCCACGGCGCGCGGATCGACGTGAGAAGCGGCGGGGAGGTTCATGTCCCTCTCTTAGTACGAACTTTCACGGGTCGCCATGTCGGGGCTGCGCTGCATCGCAGCAAAAAACGCCCGTTTATTCTTGACCACCGGTGCGTCACCTCACGATAAGCTTCGACTCAAGCAGCAAGAACGCGGGCAGAGTGCGCCCGGGCGGGAGATGTTATGAGCGAAGAGCTCGAACGCGAGTCGATGGAATACGACGTCGTCATCGTCGGCGGCGGACCGGCGGGCCTTTCGGCCGCCATCCGGCTCAAGCAATTGGCCGCCAAGGCCGGGACCGAGGTTTCGGTGGCCGTGCTGGAGAAGGGCTCCGAAGTCGGCGCCCACATCCTGTCGGGCGCGGTGATCGATCCCAAGGGCCTGGCCGAGCTGTTCCCCGAC
>NZ_JBFTZS010000659.1:0-1762 GCF_056406675.1 Caulobacter sp. P1_B12_2
CTGCTGGCCCGCGCCGCCGAGGCCGGCCAGATCAGCGCCCGAGGCTGGACCCGCGTCCTGCGGCTGGCCCGCACCATCGCCGACCTGGAGGGCGCGACCAGCGTGCGGCGGGTTCATGTGGCGGAGGCGCTGGCGCATCGCCGGACAAGCGCCGTGGGGGCGATCAGCGGGGAGGGGGCGTTTTAGGCGACCAAGGGCCGGTTTCGACCCTGAGCAGACCTTCGCGGCTCCTTGAACAGGGGGAACTCGTCCCGTAGCTTTCGCACATGAAGGCTCTCGCCCCAGATGTAGTGAAGTTGTTCGTTGAAGCGGGCTGGACGCCTGATCGGCGAGCCGATCTCACCACGCCGCTGCCGGGCGATCACCCAGCCGCCGAACTGCTATCGGCTTTCGCCGGCCTTCGGATCGGCGCTTCGGTGCCGGGCAGTCAATGTGCGGCAAGCGACGTTTATTTCACCCAGAAGATCGATGAGTTGCCAGAGGCGTTGGCGCTCGCGCGACTGCTCGGAGAGCCCCTTGTTCCGCTCGCTGAAACCCACAACGCGCATGGCATACTCTACATCGGCCAATCTGGCCGTTGCTTCGGAGCCAGCTTGATTGACGAGACGATATGGTGGGAGGGCGAAAGCTTTGAGGAAGCGATCCGCTCTCTGACGACAGGGCGACGGGTTAGGCCGATCCTGTTGCCGGGGCAGGAGAGCGCCGTGCTGTATGGCGAGACTTACGCGCTCGGCGACCCTCGTCTCTATGGTCTTGGCGAAGATAGTCGCGAGGTCTGAAATCCACCCTTGTCTGGCGTTGGCGATGTCCGCTTCCCGGCCAAGGGTCCAATGTCCGATTTCGTACGGGAAGCTGATTTCCGCACCCGACCCATAGCGGTCTCTCGGACCCTGTGTACGATGGCGGCATGGACCATCGCTCCTTGATCGCCTTCCTCACCGGGTCGCTTAGCGCGGATGCGTTCAGCGCCAAAATTCGTAGCGAAGTGCGGGCGTGTAATGAGGCTCTCGCTTCCGGAGGCGTCGGCTCGATCATCGTGACGGATGCGCCCGAAACCCGCGTGACGCGTGAGCATGCTTCAAGGCTCCTACAGGCGGTCGCGGATGGGACGCTCGATTTCGAGTTGGCCAACTACGTGGCCGACGCGCTCATTATGAGCGATGACTTCGAGCTTGAGGATGAGGCGGTCAGCGAGGCGATCTTCTTTCTGGCGGACGACAGTCGCGCGCCAACCAAAGCGGAAATTGACGCCGCGCTCGCCCGACTGCGGTCGGCTGGACCAGCAGAAAGCACTCTCGTTGCCGCGCATAAACACTCCGCACGCCACGACGAAGAGATCGCGAGAAGTACCTTCTGTGGCTGCTTCTATTGCTTGGCTGTATTCCCGCCCGCCGATATCGAGGACTGGGTCGATGACGAACCCAGAACGGCCCTCTGTCCGCGCTGCGGCATCGACTCGGTCATCGGCGATGCGTCAGGCTTCCCGGTGAAGGCGGCGGACTTTTTGGGTGCGATGAATGTGTACTGGTTCCAAAGAACCGTCTCGTTGGGGAGAGCCAAAGATGCATGGTTCATCCGCAAAGTGGTCGGAGCTTGGCGGGCTTTTCGGGGTTGGTTGAGCGCTCTGCGCCCTAACGCCTCCTAACCACCCGTAGCGGACCTCCGGAAGGTCTGCTGTCAAGGCCACCCATCCGCCCCCGGATGGGGCCACGCCTTAAAGCCTTGGTGGATCGGAGCTCTGGCGTCTGACCGAGTCAAGGAC
>NZ_JBFTZS010000660.1:0-1752 GCF_056406675.1 Caulobacter sp. P1_B12_2
GCGCACCTCCACTTGGTAGGTCGAGCCGGTGGTGAAGGTGAAGTCGCCGGCCACGGTCAGGGTGCCGGGCGAATTGCCGGGCGTGACCTGGCCGCCGCTCTGCACGACCACGTCGCCGCCGATCGTCCCGGAACCGCCCAGGGCGCCCGACGCGCCGACCGTGACGTCGGACGTCACCGAGCCGTTGACCTTCAGCTTGCCGACCCCGACCGTGGTCGGGCCGGTATAGGTGTTGGCGCCGGTCAGCTCGATCACGCCGCCGCCGGTGATCGTGAACGAGCCCGAGCCGGTGATCGCGCCGGCGAAGGTGGTGCTGCCCGACTGGTTGACGGTCAGAGCGCCGCCGTCGATGTCGACCTCGCCCGTCGCGCCGCCGCTGAGGTTGGTGATGGTCTGGGTCAGGCCGCTCAGGTCCAGCACGCCGTTGTCGACCTGCACCTTGGCGGTCTGCGGCAGATGCAGGATCCGCACCGAGCCGCCCTGGACCGTGGTCGTGCCGGTGAAGCCGTACTGGCCCGAGAGGGTCAGGCGGGACGCGCCCTGCTTGACCAGGTCGCCCGCGCCGGTGATGTCGCCGCCGAAGTCGTACTCGTCCGAGCGGTTGAAGATCGCCGTGCCGGCGATGGCCAAGTCGCCCGTCAGGTCGCCCGCAGCGCCGCCGTCGCCGACCTGCAGGGTCGCGCCCGCCGCCACCGCGACGTCGCTGCTCATCGAGCCCGTCAGCAGCAGCTTGCCGCCCGCGACCGTGGTCGGACCGGCATAGGTCGCCGCGCCGCTCAGGGTTAGGGTCGCCGCGCCCGACTTGGTCAAGCCGCCGACGCCGGTCAGGTCACCGGAATAGCTAGAGGCGTTGACCTGGGCGACCGTCAGGGTCCCGGCGCCGATGTCGAGATCGGCGTCGCCCGACAGGCCGCCTGTCGTCTTAGCGCCCGAGCCCAGGGCGAAGGCGTCGCCCTWCAGGGCCAGGCGCGAGTCGGCCGACAGGTTGGCGAAGGTCACCAGGCCGCCGTCATTGGTCAGCAGGCCAGTGCGCGAATAGACGCCCGACAGGGTCAGGTCACCGCCGCCGGCCCAGACCACCTCGCCGCCGGCGCCCGACAGGGCGTTGGTCAGCTCATAGTCGCCGGCTCGGCCCAGGAAGAGCTGCCCGCCGTCGATCTTGATGTCGCCGGCGAAGCCGCCGGTCGCACCCGGTCCGGCGACCTTCACCGTGCCGAGGGCCACGTTGTCGGTGACATAGCTGGCTCCCACCACCACGACGCCGCCGGTCTGCTCCAGGCCGCCGCCGATATCGGTCGCCACGTGCAGTTCGCCGCCGCTGACTCGCGTCACGCCGGTATAGGTCCAGGCACCGGAGGCCAGCATGGCGCCGGACTTCAGCTCGACATCGCCAGTCCCGCTGATCGAGAGCGTTCCRCTGTCGGCATAGAGGTTGTCGTCGTAGCTCTGGTAGATCAGCGTGCCGTCGTTTCGCACCGACAGACCGGTCCCCGGCGTGGTCGTCTCGATCCACGCGTTGGCGTTCTGCTTGTCGTCGATGCGCAGGGTCGCGCCCGAGGCGATGGCGATGCTGTCGGTCTGCAGAAGGCCGCTCAGGGTCCAGTCGCCGGTCTCGACCTTGGCGGTCTCGAAGCCGACGATGTCGCCGAAGGTCTGGTCGGCCGTCTGCTGGCTGGAGGTTCCCTTCAGCACCAGGCTGTCCAGGCCGGCTCCGCCGTCGACGGCGCCGTCGAAGCTGGCGCCGGTCAGGAT
>NZ_JBFTZS010000661.1:0-1748 GCF_056406675.1 Caulobacter sp. P1_B12_2
CCGTCGCGGGGGCGCCGCCGCCCGCGCCGCCCGAGCCGCCGACCCCGACCGAGCCGGCCAGCGCGCCTTCGCCGCCCGCCACGGCCGCCGCCAGCGAGAACCCGCCGCTGCCGCCGCCGCCGCCCACGCTCTGGCCGAAGATGCCGGTGGCGTCTTCACCGAAGGTGTCGATCTGGCCGACGCTGCTGACGGTCACGACGCCGCCCTTGCCGCCGTGCGCGCCGCTGCCGCCGATCGAGACGCCCACCGAACCGCCGGCCACGCCGCCCGCTCCGGCCACCGCGCCGCTCCAGCCTCCGCTGCCGCCGCCGCCGCCCACCGCCTGGGCGTAGATCCCGGCCGAGCGGTCGCCTTCGGTGACGATGTCGGTGACGCTGAGGACCTTGACCTCTTCGGCGTCGCCGCCGCCCGCGCCCGTGCCGCCGACGCCGACCGAGGCCGAACCGGCCGCCGAGCCGGCCGACAGGGCCCCGGCCAGGGCGAAGCCGCCCGTACCGCCGCCGCCGCCGATGCTCTGGGCGTAGATCGCCGAGGCGTCGACGCCGCGGGTGTGAATGTCGCCGGCCGTGTCGACCGTGACCTTGCCGCCCTTGCCCGCGAAGCCGCCGTCGCCGCCGACGGCCACGCCGATCGCCGCGCTGGCGCCGCCCGAGGCCGCGGCCGAGATCGCGCCGCTCCAGCCGCCGTTGCCGCCGCCGCCGCCCACGCTCTGGGCGAACACGCCGACCGCCCGGTCGCCGGTGGTGTCGATGTTCACGCCGCTGACGTGGTCGACGATGACCGCGCCGCCGTCGCTGGCCGCGCCGCCCGTGCCGCCGACCGAGATCGAGCCGGCCACGGCCCCGACGTCGCCGACCGCCAGGGCCGCCGCCACCGTGTAGCCGCCGTCGCCGCCGCCGCCGCCCACGCTCTGGGCGAACACGCCGCGCGAGTCGTCGCCGGTGGTGACCAGGGTCCCGTCGGCCGTGACGTGAACGACGCCCCCGTTGCCGCCGCCRCCGCCCGAACCGCCGACGCCGATGCTGACCGCGCCGTAGACGCCGATCGCGCCGCCGGCCCCGAAGCCGCCGTCGCCGCCGCCGCCGCCCACGCTCTGGGCGTAGATCGCCGAGGCCCGGTCGCCGACCGTGACGATCGAGCCGTCGTTGAGGACCGTGACGTCGCCGCCCTTGCTCGCCGTGCCGCCGTCGCCGCCGATCGATAGGTTGACGAACAGGCCCACGCTGGTGGAGTCGCCGCCGTTGCCGCCGCCGCCGCCGATCGACTGGGCGAACACGCCGCCCGAGCCGTCCAGGTCGGTGACGATCGCGCCGTGATTGGTGACCTTGACGGCCCCGCCGATACCGCCGCCCGAGCCGCCGCCGCCGATCGCGAACATGCCGCCCGCGCCGCCGCCGTTGCCGCCGCCGCCGCCCACGCTCTGGGCGAACACGGCGTAGGAGTCGTAGCCATGGGTCGTCAGGTCGCCGGTGTTGGTGACGGTGACCGTGTCGCCGTCGCCGCCGGCTCCGCCCTTGCCGCCGATCGCGACCAGGCCGCCGGCCCCCGCGCCGTTGCCGCCGCCGCCGCCGATGCTCTGGGCGAACACCGCCTGGGACAGCTTGCCGTCGGTCTCGACCGTGCCGGTGTTCGACACCGTGACGGTTCCGCCCTTGCCCGAGGCGCCGCCGTCGCCGCCGATGCCGACCAAGCCGCCGCCGCCCGCGCCGTTGCCGCCGCCGCCGCCGATCGACTGGGCGAACACGCCG
>NZ_JBFTZS010000662.1:0-1747 GCF_056406675.1 Caulobacter sp. P1_B12_2
GCCCGAGGGGGCGCTTGAGCCCGAGCGCCCCCTCCCCCTTTCCTTCCTCGCGAAGCGGGGGAGATGGCGCGAGGCGAGTACGCATCGTGACGGAGGGGCCATCGCGGGCCTCTTCCTCCGCCTTGAACCAAATCCCCGCCCGTGCTCGACTCCAGCCAAGTTTCACCGCTTCGCCTGGACGTAACCCCGCATGGCTCGCCGTCTCGCCCTGATCACCGGCGCCTCCGCCGGCATCGGGGCCGCCTTCGCCCGCATCTACGCCAGCCACGGCTATGACGTGGCGCTGACCGCGCGCAGGCTGGACCGGCTGGAGGCCCTGGCCGCCGAGATCCGCCTGCGGTTCGGCGTCGAGGCCTATCCGATCGCCGCCGACCTGGCCCAACCCGAGGCCGTCGACCAGGTGCTGGCCGCGATCGAGGCCGAGGGCCGGGTGGTCGACGCCCTGGTCAACAACGCCGGCTACGGCCTGCCGGGCGCCTATTCGGCCACCGCCTGGACCGATCAAGCCGCCTTCCTGCAGGTGCTGCTGGTCTCGGTCTGCGGCCTGACCCACAAGGTGCTGCCGGGCATGGTCGAGCGGGGCTTCGGCCGCATCGTCAACGTCGCCTCCCTGGCGGGCCTGGCCCCCGGCGCGGCCGGCCACACGCTGTACGCGGCGACCAAGAGCTTTCTGGTGAAGTTCTCCCAGAGCCTGCATCTGGAGAACCACGCGACCGGCGTGCACGTCTCGGCCCTGTGCCCGGGCTTCACCTATTCGGAATTCCACGACGTCAACGGCACCCGCGCCCAGGTCAGCCAAAGCCTGCCGACCTGGCTATGGCTGGGGTCCGACGAAGTGGCCGCCGCCGGCTACGAGGCCGCCGAGGCCAACCGCGCCGTCTGCGTGCCGGGTTCGCCCAACAAGGCCATCGCCGTGCTGGCCAAGCTGGTGCCCGACGATTGGGCGCTGGCGCTGATGGCCAGCCAGGGTGGACGGTTTCGGAAAGTCTAGACGCAGTGCGTCCTTCGAGGCCCGCTTCGCGTGCGCCTCAGGATGAGGAGCGTTGTTGCTGAATTCCTCATCCTGAGGTGCGAGGCGTAGCCGAGCCTCGAAGGACGCTGAGCGCTACCGATGCTCGGCGTACGGCGCCTTGGCGTCCGCCCGGATCAGGCCCTTGGTCGCATCCCCGACCCCGATCAGTACGAACTGCACCGCCAGCGCGCAGAGGATCAGGCCCAGCACCCGCACCACGATGCTCATGCCGATCCGGCCCAGCACCCGGCTGATGATCGGCGAGGCCCAGAAGGTGGCGACCAGCACCAGGGCCACCGCGACGATCACCCCGCAACCCAGCGCCATGCCCGCCAGGCCGAAGCTCTTGGCCTCGCTGGCGTAGATGATCACCGTCGAGATCGCGCCGGGCCCGATCAGCAGCGGCATGGCGAACGGCACGATCAGCCGCTCGAACCGCTGCTTGGCGTAGACCCGCGCCGACTGGCCCTCGATCCCTTCGGCGGCGTCGGCGAACATGGTGGTGAAGTCGTCGCGCACCATGTCCAGGCCCAGGATGAACAGGATGATGCCGCCGGCGATGCGGAAGGCCGGCATCGAGATGCCGAAGAACTCCAGCAGGCTGACGCCGGTGAAATAGAAGAAGATCAGGAACGCCGCGACGAACAGCCCGATATAGACCGCGACCATCCGTCGGCCGGCGGCGGCCGCGCCCAGGGTCGCGGCGGCGAACAGCGGCACGTTGCCGATCGGGTC
>NZ_JBFTZS010000663.1:0-1743 GCF_056406675.1 Caulobacter sp. P1_B12_2
GCTGGAGCCCGGCGAGTTCGTCCACACCYTCGGCGACGCGCACCTCTATCTGAACCACTTGGACCAGGCCCGAGAGCAGATCCAGCGCGAGCCCAAGCCCTTCCCCACCCTGAAGATGGCCGACAAGCGCGACCTGTTCGCCTTCGCGTACGAAGACTTCCAGCTGGAAGGCTACGAGGCTCACCCGCACATCAAGGCGGCGGTCGCCGTTTGACCTGGGCCACCGACCGGCTCGATCAGATCAAGGGCGGTGACACGACGCTGCCGCCGGTCGTCCAGACCCTGCAACTTGGCGGCCTCGACGACTGGGGCGAAGGCTGGGTGCGCAAGACCTGGACGCCGGCGCCCGAACTTCTCAACAGCGACGGTTCGCTGTTCGGCGGCTACATCGCCGCCCTGGCCGACCAGATCCTGGCTTTCGCGGCCATGACCGCCGCGCCCGCCGACGCCATGTTCCGCACCAGCAACCTCAAGGTCGACTTCATCCGCGTCGGCAAGGCGGAGGTTCTGACCATCGAAGGCCGCGTGGTCGCCAGGACCAAGGGCATGATCCATGTCGAGTCCGACTTCCGCCGTCCTGACGGCGAACTGATCGCCCGGGCCTCGGCGCAGCAGATCGTGGTTCCGTTCGGCGGCTGAACCGCCCGCAACGTCGAGCGGCCGACAGAGCGGGTGGCCGCAGCGCCCGACGCAGGGTAAACAGGCCCCATGTCCGTTATCCTTACCGTCGGCCCCGTGGCCCGCTCCCTTAACGGCGTCATCGGCCGCGACAACGACCTGCCCTGGCGGCTGAAGTCGGATCTGGCGATCTTCAAGGCCTGCACGATGGGCAAGCCGCTGATCATGGGCCGCAAGACCTGGGACAGCCTGCCCCGCAAGCCGCTGCCCGGCCGGATGAACATCGTGCTGTCGCGCGACGGCTCGTTCGAGCCGCCCCAGGCCGTGGTCTGCGAGAGCTTCCTGGAGGCGGTGCAGATGGCCAAGGAGCAGGCGGCCGAGGACGGCGTCGACGAGGTCTGCGTGATCGGCGGCCACGCCCTGTTCGAAACCGCCCTGCCCAAGGCCAAGCGGCTGTATCTCACCGAGGTCCAGGCTGAGGTCGAGGGCGACGTCAGCTTCCCCGCCTTCGACGAAGCCGCCTGGACCGAGGTGCGTCGCGAGGCGCATCCTGCCGGTCCCGACGACGACCACGCCTTCGTCTTCCGTGTGCTGGAGCGCCGCTGATGCGTCCCCATCCCCGCTCGCTGACCGCTCTCCTCTGCGCCCTGGCCCTTTCCGCCGGCGCGGCCGACGCCGCCCTTCCCGGCGTCGCGATGGCCGACATCAGCCTGGGCGGCCAGAGCGACAGCCTGGCGCGGGCCGCGGCCACCGACGTGGTGGTGTTCAATGTGCTCAAGGTGCGGCCGCTGGACGGCGGCGAGGTCGCCAGCTGCCGCGTCTTCGGCCGGGCGATCCGGGCCGAGCGGGGCAAGCGCTTCAAGCCCCGGCAGTCTGTGCGCCTGACCGTCCCCTGCGCGGTGCAGGGCGCGGGCGCCTCTGACGCCACGCCCAAGTGGGTGGACCGCGAGGCCCTGGTGCGCTCGGCCCACGGCCGCGCCTTCCTGGGCGGCGACGGCGGGCTGATCGCCTACGAGCTCTATGATCTGAACTGAGGCCGTGCGTCCTTCGAGGCGCGCTTAGGAGCGCGCACCTCAGGATGAGGGGCTCATTGCACCGGATTCCTCATCCTGAGGTGCGTAGCGA
>NZ_JBFTZS010000664.1:0-1738 GCF_056406675.1 Caulobacter sp. P1_B12_2
GTTCGACATCGCCGGTCGGGGCTTGGCCCGGGCCGACAGCCTGATCGCCGCCATTCGCCTGGCCGCCGAGATCGCCGACCGCCGCGCCATCGCCTGAGCATCCGAGAGACCATGAGCCTCGCCGACCTGCCGCCGCTTCGCGACGTTCTCGCCGAGCATGATCTGCTGGCCAACAAGAGCTTTGGCCAGCACTTCCTGCTGGACCTGAACGTCACCCGCAAGATCGCCCGCCTGTCCGAGGTGGGCGAAGGCGACGTGGTGATCGAGGTCGGGCCCGGCCCCGGCGGCCTGACCCGCGCCCTGCTCGAGACCGGCGCGCGGGTCGTGGCCGTGGAGATGGACAAGCGGTTCATCCCCCTGCTGGAGGAACTGGCCGCCGCCGCCGAGGGCCGCCTGACCATCGTCCAGGGCGACGCCCTGAAGGTCGACATGGCCGCCATCGCCGGCGGCCCCGCCCACATGGTCAGCAACCTGCCCTACAATGTCGGTACGCCCCTGCTGATCAACTGGCTGACGGGTCCCTTCCGGCCTCTGTCCATGACCCTGATGTTCCAGAAGGAAGTCGCCGACCGCATCGCCGCCGACGTGGACGACGACGCCTATGGCCGCTTGGCCGTGGTCTCGCAGACCGTCTGCAGCGCCAAGGTGGTCATGGACCTRCCGGCCCGCGCCTTCACCCCGCCGCCCAAGGTGGCCTCGGCCGTGGTGCGGCTGGTTCCGCTGGCGCCGGCGCCCGACAAGGCGATGGTGGCCGCCCTGGAAAAGGTCACCGCCGCCGCCTTCGGCCAACGCCGCAAGATGCTGCGCTCCAGCCTCAAGGGTCTAGGCGGCGGTGCGCTGTGCGAAAAGGCGGGGATCAATCCGGACGCGCGGGCCGAGACGATCCCGGTCGAGGGGTTCCAGGATCTGGCGCGCGCGGTGATGGGCTAATCGCTGGCCGGTGTGCTCAGAAGCGGTCTTCAGGAAGGTCCGCAATGGGTGGGGAGCGGCCCCCCCAGTGGACCGGTCTAAAAGCGCGACGATGCTTAGTGATCGACAGCTGTCGGTCCGGGGTTCAGCCAGCGCCCCTCACTCAATTCACGCCAGTTCCACGAGATCGACACGGTTCCACCCTCTGTAGGTAGATCAAGCATCGTTTCTGAAACGCGCATGAGCGCTACGGAGCTGTCGATGGCCGCGCTGACATGCTGGTCCATAACTCCTTTCGATCGGCACCGGACGAGGCTTCCCTTTGGTCCCACGCGGCAAGTGGTTTGCGTCACCCCTTCCGTGCGGCCGGCCGAGGACATGATCTTCGTTGCCTGGGCACGATCGGGCAGAGCAGCCCATTGAGCGAATTTTGCCGTGCAAACCCCTCCACCCAACGAACATGGAAAGCCTTTGGAGCCAGACGGAAGCCGGATCTCGATCACGGCGGAGTAGCCAAGGGGGAGCCCGACCCCTGGGGAGGTTTGTGGGTCTGCTGTCCTGGTCACCACGGTCGTGCTGTGGCTGGCTTCTGGAGCGAAGTTAGAAGCCTGAGGCGGCGAGATTGGCGAGCTTGTGTTTGTGCTCAGGTCGCCGCACGGCAGCTTGTTGACCGTTTGGACGACGCCGTGAGGGCGGCAGAGGGCCTGGAGGCTACACATCGCAGGGATGTAGGTGCCAATCATTCTGCTCTGCTTGAGCTGAATACTCTCGTTCGGACCGTCGAAGTCCCTGATCTCGGATGCCGGCGTAAGCGCGCTGACCAACAGGT
>NZ_JBFTZS010000665.1:0-1733 GCF_056406675.1 Caulobacter sp. P1_B12_2
ACGAAGAGATCCCCGCCGACCTGCTGGACAAGGCCAAGGAAGCTCACGCTTACCTGGTCGAAGCGGCCGTCGAACTCGACGACGACGCCATGGAAGCCTATCTGGGCGGCGAAGAGCCCTCGGAAGCCGTGCTGAAGAAGTGCATCCGCAAGGCCGTGCTGACCGGCGCCTTCTATCCGATCCTCTGCGGCTCGGCCTTCAAGAACAAGGGCGTGCAGACGCTGCTGGACGCCGTCGTCGACTACCTGCCGTCGCCGCTGGACATCCCGCCGACCAAGGGCATCGACTTCAAGACCGAAGAAGAGATCGTGCGTCACGCTTCGGACGACGAGCCCCTGTCGGTTCTGGCGTTCAAGATCATGGACGACCYCTTCGTCGGTTCGCTGACCTTCTGCCGCATCTATTCGGGCAAGCTGGAAACCGGCATGAGCCTGCTGAACGCCACGCGCGACAAGCGCGAGCGCGTCGGCCGCATGCTGCTCATGCACTCCAACAACCGCGAAGACATCAAGGAAGCCTTCGCCGGCGACATCGTCGCCCTGGCCGGCCTCAAGGACACCCGCACCGGTGACACCCTGTGCGATCCCCTGAAGTCGCCGGTCATCCTCGAGCGCATGGTCTTCCCGGCCCCGGTCATTGAGATCGCCGTCGAGCCCAAGTCCAAGGCCGACCAGGAAAAGCTGGGCGTCGCCCTGGCCAAGCTGGCCGCCGAGGATCCGTCCTTCACCGTCTCGACCGACTTCGAAAGTGGTCAGACGATCCTGAAGGGCATGGGCGAGCTGCACCTGGACATCAAGATCGACATCCTGAAGCGGACCTACAAGGTCGAAGCCAACATCGGCGCGCCGCAGGTTGCCTATCGCGAAAGCCTGGGCCGCAAGGTCGACATCGACTACACCCACAAGAAGCAGACCGGTGGTACGGGCCAGTTCGCCCGCGTCATGATCACCTTCGAACCGGGCGAGCCGGGTTCGGGCTTCGTGTTCGAAAACTCGATCGTCGGCGGCGCGGTGCCGAAGGAATACATCCCCGGCGTCGAAAAGGGCCTGATGTCCGTCAAGGACAACGGCCTGCTGGCCGGCTTCCCGCTGATCGACTTCAAGGCGACCCTGACGGACGGCAAGTACCACGACGTCGACTCCAGCGTGCTGGCGTTCGAAATCGCGTCGCGCGCCGCCTTCAAGGAACTGCGTGAAAAGGGCGCTCCCAAGCTGCTCGAGCCGATCATGGCCGTCGAGGTCGTGACCCCGGAAGAGTATCTGGGTTCGGTCATCGGCGACCTGAACGCCCGTCGCGGGATGATCCAGGGCCAAGACATGCGCGGCAACGCCACGGTGGTGAACGCCTTCGTGCCGCTGGCCAACATGTTCGGCTACGTGAACACCCTGCGCGGCATGAGCCAGGGCCGCGCCCAGTTCACCATGCAGTACGACCACTACGAGCCGGTGCCGCAACACGTCGCCGACGAAGTGATCAAGAAGTACGCGTAAGCTTTTTCCCCGGAAAAAGCGTACGAGAAGAAACGGGGTGGGTTCGCGAGAACCCACCCGCCTACACCCCAGAAATTCCCATTTAAATTGAGGCCCCTCTGGGGTCCTAAGGTAGAGAAAAATGGCCAAGGAAAAGTTCGAACGTAACAAGCCGCACTGCAACATCGGCACGATTGGTCACGTTGACCACGGCAAGACGACGTTGACGGCTGCGATCACCATCATCCTGGCGAAGTCCGGTGG
>NZ_JBFTZS010000666.1:0-1720 GCF_056406675.1 Caulobacter sp. P1_B12_2
GGAGCAGTAGAAGGCCTGCTGCACGTGCTCCTGACCCGCCAGCCACGTGCGCAGCTGGGTCAGCAGCTCGGGCCGGTCGCGCTCGACCTCCAGCGACACGATGAAGAAGGTCGGCCGGCCCACCTTGCGCGGTTCGAGGATGGCGGTCTGGCGCACGATGACGCCGGCCTCCTTCAGCTTGCGCAGCCGGCGCTGCACGGCCGAGGGCGACAGCGCCACCCGCTGGGCCAGGTCCTCGGACGTGCGGCCCGCGTCCTCCTGGACCAGATTCAGCAACTGGCGATCGAAGCGGTCGAGTTTCATGGGGAGGAGCCTACGCCAAATCCACGCGCGGGAACGCCGAATTTCCGCGTTTTATGAGCCGTCTTCGCCGCCAAACGCCGGGCCGGCGCGGCTACACGTCACGACGTCGTTTCGCTTCCTTGAAAGGCCGCTCCCATGCTCGATCACCTGGAAATCCGCACCCGCCGCCTGGACGACTGCGTGGCCTTCTATCGCCAGGTTCTGGAGCCCACCGGCTATCGACTGGTCGTCGACGGTCCCAAGAAGGGCTTCGGCTCGAACGGCGGCCGGCTGGACTTCTGGATCGTCGAGGGCGAGCCGTCCGTGGACGTGCACTACGCCTTCCTGGCGGCCGACCGTGCGGCCGTCGATCGCGCCTACGGCCGGTCCGGCGAGCATGGCGGCGTCCAGGAGCGCCCCCCGGCCGTGCTGCCGCAGATCCATCCGCACTACTATGCCGGCTTCGCCCACGATCCGGACGGCCGGCTGATCGAGTTCGTCAGCCACGTTCCGGTGTAGGGGCGGCCTAACGCCGATCGTTCAATTCCGGCTTGCGACGGTTTTGTGACAATGCTTGTTGAATCCCCATGTTCAGCTTGCCCAAAACCGTCGCGCTCGCCGCCCTGTCCGTCACCGTCACCGTCACCGTCCTCTCCGCGCCGGCCCTGGCCGCGCCGGTCGAGGCGCCCGCGCCCAAGCTGGTGGTGGTGATCTCGATCGACCAGTTCAGCGCCAGCCTGTTCGAGCAGTACCGCGCCGACTTCCACGGCGGCCTGGGCCGACTGGCGCGGCAGGGGACGGTCTATGCCAGCGGCTTCCAGTCGCACGGCATGACCGAGACCTGCCCCGGCCACTCCACCCTGCTGACCGGCAAGCATCCGAACAAGACCGGCATCGTCGCCAACGACTTCTACGACCTGGCGACCGGCCAGAAGACCTACTGCCTGGCCGATCCGTCGGTGACCCTGGCCAACGACCCGTCGGGCGGCGGGCGGCTGGTCAGTCCCAAGCTGCTGCTGGCYGACACCTATGGCGACTGGCTCAAGGCGGCGTCGCCCAACAGCCGGGTCTATGCCGTGTCGGGCAAGGACCGCGGGGCGATCAACATGGCCGGCCACCATGCCGACGGCGTGTTCTGGCTGGAGACGCGGTTCGGCATGACCACCTGGGTCGAGCCCGGCCAGGACGCCAAGACCCGGCTGGCGCCGGTGGCGGCGTTCAACGCCAGGCTGGTCGCCGACCAGAAGAAGAAGCCCTTCACCTGGACCTATGCGAACAAGCGCTGCGCGGCGCTGGAGGGCGACTATGTCACCGGCGGCCGAGCCTGGCGCGCGGCCCTGCCTCGGCCTGTCGCCACCGACGAGGCGGGCGTCACCAACGACCTGTCGGTCAGCCCCTACACCGACCGCGTGACCCTGGACGCCGCCCAGGTCCTGCG
>NZ_JBFTZS010000667.1:0-1713 GCF_056406675.1 Caulobacter sp. P1_B12_2
TGCCCGCCCTTGTGGCGGGAACCCCTCTGTCCGCCGCATGGGCAGTGGTGTGGCGCGCGGGCGCGCCAAGGCGTCTCACCGTCAGCTGAACCAGGGGTTCCCGCCACAAGGGCGGGAATGACGGCTGAAATGAAGTCAGGCTTGAATGGCCATAGCCCCTACGCCACCGCCTTCAGCGCCTCGCCCAGCTCCTCGACCATCTCCGGCGTCGTGGCCCACGAGCACATGAAGCGGGCCGTGCCGTCCAGGAAACGGTAGACGAACCAGCCCCGCTCGCGCAGCCGCTCCAGGGCCGCGTCGTCCATGTCGACGAACAGGCCGTTGGCCTCGACCGGGTGGCGCAGAGGGAAGGGCATCAGGCCGGCCAGCTTCTGGGCCATGGCGTTGGCGTGGGCCGCGCGGGCCGCCCATGCTCCCCCGTAAGAAGAGGGGCCGCCGTCGGCGTTCTCGCCCAGCAGGCCCAGCCACGGGGCGCTCAGGAACCGGCCCTTGGAGACCAGCTGGCCGGCGTGCTTGAGGCGGGCGTCCAGGCGGCGGGCCAGGGCCTTGTTCAGGAACACCACGGCCTCGGTCGGGGTCGAGCCGGCCTTGGTGCCGCCGATCACCAGGATGTCGACGCCGATCTGGGCCACCCGCTTGAGGTCGAAGCCCGCCGCCACGGCGTTGGCCAGGCGCGCGCCGTCCAGATGGACGCCGTAGCCCTTGGCCTTCACCGGCGCGATCAAAGCGGCCAGGTCGTCGGCGGAATAGACGGTGCCGTACTCGGTGGCGTTGGTCAGCGACAGGGCGGCGGCCGGCTGGCGGTACGAGACGTCCGGTTCGTTCAGGGCCAGCTCCAGCCCCGGCAGGGCGATCTTGCCCGAGGCGCCGKCCAGGCCGATCAGGCCCACGCCCTGGCCGAAGAAGCCCGGCGCGCCGGTCTCGTCGGTGCAGATGTGGGCGTGCTCGTGGGCCAGCACCGCCTCGTGCGGCTGGGCCAGGCACGTCAGGGCGAAGGCGTTGGCCGCCGTGCCCGAGGCGGTGAACCGCACCTCGGCGTCGGCGTCCAGCAGGGCGCGGATGCGGTCGGCGGCCGCGGCGCTGACATGGTCGGTCCCATAGCCCGACGCCGTCCCGGCGTTGGCGGCGACGATCGCCTCGATGACTTCCGGCATGGCGCCGGCGACGTTGTCGGAGGCGAAGTCGTAGCGGGCCATTCGGGATCTCAGCGGGGCGGGTTTTCCGGGAAGGCCATGCGGCCAGGCTCGATCCGATGCCACGGCTGGGCCTCGCTCGTCCAGAGATGGATGGCCGGTTCGAGGATCGACGGATCGTCCAGGCTGCCGGCCTTGACCGGCAGGAAGGGGAGGGCGGCCTCGGACCACAGGGGCGAACCGCAGTCGCCGCAGAACACCTGGGCCACCTCGCCGCCGCTGCCGCCCTTGCGGGTGTAGCGTTTGGGCTCGCCCTTGGTGACCGTGAACCCCGCCTTGGGCGCCAGGGCCACCGAGTTGGGCCCGCCGCCGGTCGAGTACTGGCACTGCCGGCAATGGCAGACGCCCGACCCCATCAGCTCACCCTCGATCCGGTAGCGGATCGCGCCGCACTGGCAGCCGCCTTCGATGCTCATGGTGCTTCCTCCGTGGGGCCTCGACGGGCCTTTGGGAGGAGATTGCACGAAGAACGCCGTTTGCTCTATCGCCCCTACCCCACCGTCATCCCGGGCCTTGTGCC
>NZ_JBFTZS010000668.1:0-1704 GCF_056406675.1 Caulobacter sp. P1_B12_2
TGGCGGGACAGGCGGGTTGACGGGGCTGGGAGTTCAAACCGGCCTGTTCGAGGATCAGTCGGAGTCGCCGACGGCCCCTTCCGGGCGACTTTGATCCTGCCCGCCTGAGGGGAAACGTCGATCGGGATGAAACAGGCCCTCAATCGCCGTCCCTTGAGAAGAACGGTTTCGCGGAGCGGTCGAGCCAAGCCGAAACGCACATTCAAACCCACGGTCATCCGGGCTCGGCCCGGACCGCTCCGCGCCTCCCCCACCCACTCGCCAGCGAAAGCCCGGGGTCGAGAAGCCGTGCCTGCAACACCCCGCCCGCTAAGACTTGCCCCCACCTGGCGGCTTCGCCGCCTGTCCGCCCCCATCGGGGGCGGAGGGCGTCCGCCGTGCCAGGGCCGGCTGGCCATGCCGCGTGGCCATGATCTCGCCGATCACCGCCACGGCCACCTCGAATGGGGCCTTGCCGCCGAGGTCGAGACCGATCGGCGCGCGCAGCTTCTGAAGGTCGCGCTCGCCGACCCCGGCCGCCCGCAGGCGGTCCAGCCGCTCGCCCAGCCGCCGCCGCGCGCCCAGCAGGCCGACATAGGGCGCGGCCGAGGGCAGGGCGGCCAGCAGGGCCTGATGATCGATCTCTTCGTCGTGGCCGCAGATCGCCACCGCCGTCCAGGCGTCCAGGCCGATCGCCGCCACGGCGACGGCGACCTCGTCGCGGCGATAGGCCACGCCGGACAGGGGCGGCGGCGCGGTCGGGCCCTTGGGCCGCACCAAAGTGGTCTGGAAGCCGGACTGGGCGCCGAGGCTGGCCACGGCCAGGGCGGTCGGGTCGCCGCCGAACACCACCAGCCGGGGCGGCGGGTCGAATCGGCGCGAAAAGGCTCCAGGCCAGGCGGAAACGAACTCCGGCAGCTCGGCGCAGAGCCGCCGCTCGCCGTCGCTGATCCAGATCGCCGGGACCCGTGCCGCGGCCAGGGCCAGCAGCTCGCGGGCCGCCGGATCGTCGGAAGCGACGCGTTCGACCAGGATCTCGATTCGCGCGCCGCACAGCAGGCGGATGTCGGGCCAGGGGCTGCCCTCGCCATAGACCAGCCGCCGGGGCCGACCGTCGGCGATGCAGGCTCGGGCGTGATCCTCGACGTCGGCCTCGATGCAACCCCCCGACAGGAAGCCCGCCCGGCTTTCGACCCCGAACACCATCTGGGTGCCGACCGGGCGGGGGCCGCCGTCGCCGAGGGCGATGATGGTCGCCAGCGCCGCCGGCCCCCGGGCCAGGGCGTCGGCCAGGGCCGGGCGCATGTCGTCCGCCAGGCCGTGCAGGGGCCAGTCGGAGGGCGTGGCGGCGGGGACGAGAGACACGTCGGTGTCGGCGTGATCGGGCAGGTTCATTGCCGAGCATGTTAACGCCTCGGAAAGTTTCCAGAAACGCCTTCTTCAAACCTTGGGGCGTAGGCTTGCCGACACTGGTGTTCAGTCCGCACGGATTTCCATGTCGCTTTCCGTTTCCAAGCTCGGTCTTGCCGCCGCCCAGTTCGGACTGGACGGCATGAGCGCGTCGCCGCGCGCCCGCTCGCCGGAAACCGAAGCTCGCGACATCCTCAACATCGCCGCCCGCGCCCGTCTGTCGGTGCTGGACGTGTCCGGCAATTACGGCCGCGCCGAGCAGGTGCTGGGCGACCTGATTCCCCGTCCCGTGCCGTTCCGCGTCACCCTGTCGGC
>NZ_JBFTZS010000669.1:0-1702 GCF_056406675.1 Caulobacter sp. P1_B12_2
CCGCGACCCCGGCCGCCGCCCCCGCTTCCGCTCCGGCCGCGGCTCCCGCCGCGCCGGCGGCCTAAGATACGATTGCAGGATTAAGTCCGATGGCTCACGCCGCTGACATCGATCAACACGACGCGTCGCACGACGACGCCGACCACAAGCCGCCCTTCTTCCAGCGTTGGTTCTTCTCGACCAACCACAAGGACATCGGCACGCTCTACATCCTGTTCGCCATCATGGCGGGCCTGGTGGGCGGCGCGCTGTCGGGCCTGATCCGCTGGGAACTGGCCGAGCCGGGCATCCAGATCTTCGGCCCCAACTCGTCGATCAGCCTCATGGGCCTCGTCGAGCAGTCCAAGCACGGCTACAACGCCGTGGTCACCGCCCACGCCCTGATCATGATCTTCTTCATGGTCATGCCGGCGATGATCGGCGGCTTCGGCAACTGGTTCGTGCCGATCATGATCGGCGCGCCGGACATGGCCTTCCCGCGGATGAACAACATCTCGTTCTGGCTGCTGGTCGCCGCCTGGTGTCTGCTGCTGACCTCGATGTTCGTCGACGGCGGCCCGGGCAAGGGCTTCGGCGGCGGCTGGACGATCTATCCGCCCCTTTCGACCACCGGCCACACCGGCCCGTCGATGGACCTGGCGATCCTGGCCCTCCACCTGGCCGGCGCCTCGTCGATCCTGGGCGCGATCAACTTCATCACCACGATCTTCAACATGCGCGCGCCGGGCATGACCCTGCACCGCATGCCGCTGTTCGCCTGGTCGGTGCTGATCACCGCCTTCCTGCTGCTGCTGTCGCTGCCCGTCCTGGCCGGCGCCATCACCATGCTGCTGACCGACCGCAACTTCGGCACCCACTTCTTCGACCCGGCCGCCGGCGGCGACCCCGTCATGTTCCAGCACCTGTTCTGGTTCTTCGGTCACCCGGAAGTGTACATCCTGATCCTGCCCGGCTTCGGCATCATCAGCCACATCGTCTCGACCTTCTCCAAGAAGCCGATCTTCGGCTATCTGGCGATGGCCTACGCCATGGTCGCCATCGGCTTCGTCGGCTTCATCGTGTGGGCCCACCACATGTACACCGTCGGCATGAGCATCAATCTGCGCGCCTATTTCGTGGCCGCGACGATGGTCATCGCCGTGCCTACCGGCGTGAAGATCTTCTCGTGGATCGCCACGATGTGGGGCGGGTCGATCAGCTTCAAGACGCCCATGCTGTGGGCGATCGGCTTCATCTTCCTGTTCACCGTCGGCGGCGTGACCGGCGTGGTCCTGTCGAACGCCGGCATCGACTACAGCCTGCACGACACCTATTACGTCGTCGCCCACTTCCACTACGTGCTGTCGCTGGGCGCCGTGTTCGCCATCTTCGCCGGCTTCTTCTACTGGTTCGAGAAGATGTGGGGCGTGAAGTACAACGAATTCCTGGGCTGCGTGCAGTTCTGGATCATGTTCGTCGGCGTCAACCTGATCTTCTTCCCGCAGCACTTCCTGGGCCTGCAGGGCATGCCGCGCCGCTATGTCGACTATCCGGCCGCCTTCACCCTGTGGAACCACGTCTCGTCGATCGGCTACGCGATCACCGCCGTGGGCGTGCTGGTGTTCCTGGTGATCCTGCTGGAAGCCGCCATCCGCCGTCGCAAGGCCGAGGCCAATCCGTGGGGCGAAGGCGCCACCACCCTGGAATGGACCCTGTCCTCGCC
>NZ_JBFTZS010000670.1:0-1702 GCF_056406675.1 Caulobacter sp. P1_B12_2
CTCCAGGGCAAGGCCGTCGCGAAGCAAGCACCTTCCCCGCCGGTGGCCGGGTCCAGCACGGTGCGCGTCCTGAGCCTGAAGGATCTGGGCTTCGGCCAGCCGCTGCGGCTGCGCGGCGTGGCCGGTGAAGCGGGAGCCCCCTTCGCCCTGCGACGCGACGAGGTGGTGACGGGCGCGCGCCTGGTGGTCGTCGGCGCCTTTTCGCCATCGCTGCTGGGCGACCTCAGCCAGCTGAGCGTCGGCGTCAATGGCGAGACGGCCGGCACGGTGATGCTGACGCCCGATCGCGCGGCGGGCAGCGAGTGGTCGATCCCGATCGATCCGGCGCTGTTCCTGCGCGAGAACCAGCTGAACCTGCGCTTCATCGGCCACTACACCCGGGCTTGCGAGGATCCGCAGCACTCGGCGCTGTGGATGAGCATCAGCAACCTGCGCTCGCGGCTGGAGCTGACAGTCTCGCGATTGCCCCTGTCGCCCAACCTGGCCGCCCTGCCCGAGCCCTTCTTCGATCCTGGCGGCGGCCGACTGGTGCTGCCGTTCGTGTTCGGTGAGCCGCCGTCCGACGCGGTGCTGCGCGGCGCAGGCGCCGCGGCCTCCTATTTCGGGATGAAGGCCGCCTATCGCGGCTTTTCCTTCCCCGCCCTGATCGGCGCCCTGCCCAGCGGCGAAGGCGTGGTGTTCGGCCTGTCCGGACAGACGATCGGAGGACTGCAGCTTCCCACGGTGACCGGACCCACCCTGGCGGTCGTCGCCAATCCCACGGCGCCGGACCGTCGCCTGTTGCTGGTCGTGGGCCGTGACGGCGCCGAAATCCGCCGCGCCGCCTTGGCCTTGAGCATCGCCCAGGGCGGCCTGAACGGCGCTCAGGCGCGCGTGGACACCGCCCTGATCGCCCCGCGCTCGCCCTATGACGCGCCGCGCTGGCTGGCGATGGACCGGCCGGTGCGCTTCGGCGAATTGGTCGAGGCCAGCAGCCTTCAGGCGCCGGGCCTGTCGCCGGGCGTGGTCAGCGTGCCGTTCCGCGTCGCTCCGGACCTGTTCCTGTGGCCGGCCCAGGGCGCGCCCCTGAAGGTGCGCTATCGCTATCCCAAGGGCCCTTGGTTCGATCGCGAGCAGTCGCGCCTGGATGTCTCGCTGAACAACCAGTATCTGCGAGCTTATCGCCTCAGTCCGCAGGACACGACGGCCGAGGCGCGGGGCTTCTTCGACCGCTTCGCCCGCAACGAGCACAGCCTGGACCTGCCCCCCTACCTGCTGTTCGGGGCCAGCCAGCTGCAGTTCTATTTCGACATCAAGACCAACAAGACCGGCGCCTGCCAGGGCCAACAGCCGACCAATGTGAGAAGCGGCATCGACCCGGACAGCAGCATCGACCYGAGCCGGGGGCGCCACTTCGCCAGCCTGCCTAACCTGGCCTTCTTCGCCAGCGCCGGCTTCCCCTTCACCCGCAACGCCGACCTCGACCACACGACGGTGGTGCTGGAGCCGAATATCGGCCCCGCCGACATCGAGGCCTTCCTGGGACTGATGGGGCGGTTCGGCGACGTCACCGGCGCGCCTGTCACTCGGGTCGCCGTCGCCCGCACGATCGACGGCCAGGCGCTGAAGGGGCGGGACGTCCTGCTCCTGGGCCGCACCACCATGGCGGGCCGGTTCGGCGAGCTGTTCGCCAAGGCGCCGCTGCGGCTGGAGAACGACGACC
>NZ_JBFTZS010000671.1:0-1699 GCF_056406675.1 Caulobacter sp. P1_B12_2
AGGCCGCCCTGGCCCAGGCCGGCTATCCGACCAAGGCCGATCCGGCGCGAATGAACTGGTGGGGCATGCTCGGCGTGCTGCTGGTCTTCGTGATCGCCGCCACCGCCCTGTTCGGACCGCTGGCCGCCTGCCTGGTCGAGCTGTTCCCGACCCGGGTGCGCTACACCGCCCTGTCGCTGCCCTACCACATCGGCACGGGCTGGATCGGCGGCTTCGTGCCGTTCAGCGCCTTCGCCATCGTGGCGGCGGTGGGCAACATCTACGCCGGGCTCTGGTACCCGGTGTTCTTCACCCTGATCAGCGTGCTGACGACCCTGTTCCTGCTGCCCGAGACCAAGGACCGGACGCTGGACTAGTCGTGTTTCAGAGCACCTCGACCGCCACGGAAGCGGCGGCGAGGGCCTGAACGACCGCCGGATCGACCGGCGCCGCGATAAGCCGGACGATCTGCTTTCCCTCGCGGGCCAGTTCGATCAGCTTTTCGCCGCTGGTCTCGGCGGGGTCCAGCCGCTGGACGTCGCGACGGGCCATGGTCGCCACCTCGGGATCCACGCCCTCGTCGGAGATCAGCACGTCGGCGGCCCCGAGGGCCCGAAGCGCGCGGAGCGTCAGCAGGTCGGAGGGACCCTTGCCGGCGATGAACCGCACCTTGCCCTCGCGGCCCACGCCCTTGGCGAGGGCCTGGCGGAACAGCTGTCCGGCCTTGTCCATGTCGCCCGCCATGGCGGCCTGAGCGGCCTCGCCGCCGACGGCGTCGCGCAGGAAGGCTCGTCGCTCGTGCATCGCGGGCAGGGCGCCGCGCACCTCGTCCTGGAACTTGCGCAGCAAGGCGGCCACCCGGCCCGAGCCCTCGGGCACCTGGGCCTCGATGTCGTTGCGCAGCTTGGTGGCCAGGGTCGGCGAGGCGCCGCCGGTGCCGACAGCCGCCACCACCTCGCCGCGGTCGATCACCGCCGGGGTGTTGAAATCGCTCATCRCCGGCTTGTCGACGACATTGACCAGCACCCGCGCCGCGCGGGCCGCGCTGGCCGCGCCCTGCAGGAAGACCTCGTCGTCGCCGGCCACGAAGGCCAGGATCGCGCCGGCGTAGGTTCCCGGCAGGAAGGCGGCGTGGCCGTCGACCCGAACCAGCGTCGCCGGTGATCCGTCGAACAACCGCGCCTTGTTGTCGGCGGCTTCGCCGCTGCCGGCGATCACGACCTTGCGGCCGGCCAGGGGGAAGTAGGCGGGGAAGGAATCCAAGGCGCGGGTCCTGACACAGCAACGAACGTCATGCCCAGGCTAGCCTGCCTGAACCAAGATTTCACTGGCGGGTTTCAGTCTGAGCAGTGTTAGATTCGGTCAAGCGGGTTGTCGGAGCCCGCCTTTCGTTGGGAGGCGAAAGCCTATGACGTCGACCCTGGACATCAATGGCAAGGCGGTCGTCGTCAAGGCCGACCCGCAGACGCCTCTGTTGTGGGTGCTGCGCGACGAACTGGGGCTGACGGGCACGAAGTTCGGTTGCGGCCTGGCCCAGTGCGGGGCCTGCACGGTTCACGTCAACGGCGACCCGGTGCGCGCCTGCGTGACGCCGATCGCGGCCCTGGAGGGCGCCAAGATCGCCACCATCGAGAGCCTGGGCGGGATGCACCCGCTGCAGCAGGCCTGGGTCCGGCACGATGTTCCGCAGTGCGGCTACTGCCAGTCGGGCCAGATCATG
>NZ_JBFTZS010000672.1:0-1698 GCF_056406675.1 Caulobacter sp. P1_B12_2
GCCCCGAGCAATCGGGGCGGCCCTTTTCATTTCAGGTTCTGTGCAGCGACCACTTGCCCCCTACGGGGGCGGACAGGCGGCGCAGCCGACAGGTGGGGGCAAGTCGGTGCGCCTCTACGCCCCGATCAACTCGCGCCCGATCAGGAACCGGCGGATCTCATTGGTCCCCGCGCCGATGTCGTAGAGCTTGGCGTCTCGCACCAGGCGTTCCACCGGCCACTCCTTGGTGTAGCCGGCCCCGCCCAGGGCCTGGACGGCCTCCAGCGACACCCGCACCGCGTTTTCCGAGGCCATCAGGATGGCGCCCGCCGCGTCGAACCGCGTGGTTTTGCCGGCGTCGCAGGCGCGGGCCACGGCATAGACGTAAGCGCGGGCCGAGTTCAGGGCCACGTACATGTCGGCGATCTTGCCCTGCATCAGCTGGAACGAGCCGATCGCCTGGCCGAACTGCTTGCGGTCGCGGACATAGGGCAGCACCACGTCCAGGCACGCCTGCATGATGCCCAGCGGACCGGCCGACAACACGGCGCGCTCGTAGTCCAGGCCGCTCATCAGCACGCCCACGCCGCCGCCCACCGCGCCCAGGACGTTCTCCTCCGGCACTTCGCAGTCCTCAAACACCAGCTCGGCGGTGTCCGATCCGCGCATGCCCATCTTGTCCAGCTTCTTGCTGACGCTGAAGCCCTTCATGCCCTTCTCGATCAGGAAGGCGGTGATGCGGCGCTCGTCCGTCTTGGCGTAGACCACCAGGGTGTCGGCGTGCGGCGCGTTGGTGATCCAGAACTTGGCGCCGTTCAGCACGTAGCGGTCGCCGACCTGCTGCGCCTTCAGCTTCATCGACACCACGTCCGAGCCCGATCCGGCTTCGCTCATGGCCAGCGAGCCGACATGCTCGCCGCTGATCAGCTTGGGCAGGTAGCGCTGCTTCTGTTCAGGACTGGCCCAGCGGCGGATCTGGTTGACGCAGAGATTGGAGTGGGCGCCGTAGCTGAGGCCGACCGAGGCCGAGGCGCGGCTCACCTCCTCCATGGCGATCACGTGCTCGAGATAGCCCAGGCCGAGGCCGCCGAACTCTTCCTCGACGGTGATGCCGTGCAAGCCCAGGTCGCCCATCGGGACCCACAGCTCGCGGGGAAATTCGTTGGTCTCGTCGATCCTGGCGGCGATCGGCGCGATGCGGTCGGCCGCGAAGCGGGCGGTGGTGTCACGGATCGCGTCGGCCGTTTCGCCCAGCGCGAAGTCCATCGAGGGTGCGGTTTGGTTCGTCATGACCGCCTGCATAGCACAAACGCCCGCGGATCAAGCAGACCCGCGGGCGTTCATGCTCTCGATGTCAGGATCGAAGGGTCTAGTCTTCGTCCTGCGGCTCGGGATCGCCCAGGCGGCGCATCAGCAGATAGGCCGAGGTGGCGAAACAGATCATGCCGATCACGCTGGCGCCCCACCCGAACATCCGGATCGGCGACAGGCCTTCGTTGGCCCCGACGCTGAGATTCCACAGGATGCCGCCGCCGAACAGGGCCAGGCCCAGCAGGCCCAGGCTGACCAGCAGGCTGACGCCGCCGAAGGCATGCGGCTGGACGTGAGCGAAGGCGACGTCCTGCGGCTCGAGATCGACCGGGCTGCTGGTCGAGAAGCCGCCCAGATTGAACAGCGAGCCGCTGGTCGTCGCTCGCGCGGTCTCGAACAGGCCAGGCT
>NZ_JBFTZS010000673.1:0-1698 GCF_056406675.1 Caulobacter sp. P1_B12_2
GGATGTTGAAGGACGAATTGACGTTGGTGGTCCCCTTGCGGAAGGTCAGGGACGGAACCAGCTGGACCAGCTGTTCGGTCGAGAAGGCCTGGCGCTTTTCCAGCGCGTCGCCGCTGACGACCGAGACCGCCACCGGCACCTTCTGCAGGTTTTCCGAGCGGCGTTGAGCCGTGACGACCACTTCTTCCAGCTGCTGGCTGTCGGTCGCGCCGGGCGTCGCGGCGTCCGCGGCCCAGGCGAGCGCCGGCAGGGCGACGCCCGCCAGAAGCGTCGGCAGGATGAGGGCGGCTCGCGCGCGGCCCAGGTTAAACAACGACATCAGACACCCCCAGTAAGTTTGTCGCCGGTCGGCCGGCGAGGTGGAGCGGGGGTAGCTTGAGAGCGGCTCAAGCTGATATTCAATTTTTCCTATAGGATTTATAGGATTTAACAAACCAGGGCCTCCTCGGTGTCTGCTAGGCGTCCGCCGACAAGGTTGGAGGCACGGATGGACAGACGGACCCTGCTGGCGAGCGCGCTGGCCGTATCAGGCCTGGGTGGAGGGGCCCAAGCGGCCTCCCAAGCGGCTTCCCAAGCGGCCTCCAAGGCGCGGGCGGAGACCATCAGCCTCTGGCCCGACGGCGTGCCGGGCGGCGAGCATGTCACGGTCCAGGAAGTGGCGCGCGAGGTCGATGACCAGGGCCGCAAGGGACGCGACATTTCCGGCGTGCGCGATCCCCGGCTGAGCCTGCACCTTCCGGTCGGCGCCACCGATACCGCCGTGCTGGTCATCCCAGGCGGCGCCTTCAACCGCGTGGTCTTCGACAAGGAAGGCGAGGAGGTCTGCCGCTGGCTGGCGGGCGCCGGCTACGCCGCCGGCGCCCTGATCTACCGGTTGCCGGGAGAGGGCTGGACCCAGGGGGCTGACGTGATGCTGCAGGACGCGGCGCGGGCGCTTCGTGTTCTGGCCAGGCGCACCGGCGCACGACGGATCGGCGTGCTGGGCTTCTCGGCGGGCGGCACGATCGCCGGGGCCTTGGCGGCCCGCGCGGCCGAGGTCGACTACGCGCCCGTGGACGAGGCGGATCGCCTACCCTTGACGATCGACTTCCTGGGTCTCGGCTATCCCTATCTGAACGTTCCGGCGTCGCCGCGCCAAGGACTCTATCGCGGCGCGCCGAAAGCGCCGCCGCCGACCTTCTTCTTTCACGCCGCAGACGATCCGAGAGTGCCGGTGGACAACAGCCTGGACGCCTTTCGCGCCTGGCGGTCGGCGGGCGCGGAAGCCGCCCTGCACGTCTTCGAGCGCGGCGGCCACGGCTTTGGCCTTCGAGCCCCGCCGAAGTCCTCCGCCGCGACCTGGCCGGACCTGTTCCTGGCGTGGCTCAGGGCGCAAGGGGCGGCGAAGCCCGCCTAGCCTCGTCCAGCCGTCGCCTCCAGCTGGCGCAGGGGCAAGAGCRCCGCGCGTCATGCTGTTTGAGAACTGGTGCGGGCGGCCGGGGTCGAACCGGCATGGGATTGCTCCCGACGGATTTTAAGTCCGTGTTTGGCGTTGATTTAGAAAGATAATTCTAATTTGTGCTTGAATATTGTGCTTATGGGTGGATATAAATCCGACATTAGGGTAAATTACCCCTTAAGCAAGATCTTTTTGGAAGGAGTTGGCGAGGGTTTGCGCGCTAACTCCACAGGAATTACACGCCCTCGCGGGCTGTAGCC
>NZ_JBFTZS010000674.1:0-1689 GCF_056406675.1 Caulobacter sp. P1_B12_2
CCAGCCAACTGCCCGAGCTGTTCAACAACGTCTTCGCCCAGCATGTCGGCGACGCCGAGATCATCGCCGTGCCGCCCGGCCTGCACGCGCCCCTGCCCGACGACGCCAAGGTCCTGGTCGCCGCGCCGTTCCGCAAGGCCGGCGGCGTGCTGCCGGCCAAGGCTCCGGCCGGCTGGCCCTATGACGTCCAGTGGGTGCAGCTGGTCTCGGTCGGCATCGACTTCTATCCCGATTGGCTGTTCGACGGCCCGGTGGTGACCTCGGCGCGCGGCTCTTCCGCCGTCGCCCTCGCCGAATTCGCCCTGGCCGCCATTCTGGCCGACGCCAAGCGCCTGCCCGACATCTGGATCGACAAGGCGGAACGCTGGGCGCCCCAGCCGCTGAAGCTGATCGCCGGCACCACTCTGGGCCTGGTCGGCTTCGGAGCGATCGGCGAGGCCCTGGCCCCGCGCGCCCAGGCCCTGGGCCTGAACGTCATCGCCACCCGCCGTTCCGACAAGCCGATCCCGACCCCGGGCGTCGAGCGCGTGGCCGATCTGAAGACCCTGTTCGCCCGCAGCGACCATGTCGTGCTGGCGGCCCCCGCGACACCCGAGACCCAGCGCCTGATCGGCCGCGAAGTGCTGGCCGCCGCCAAGCCCGGCCTGCACCTGATCAACATCGCCCGCGGCGCTCTGATCGACGACGAGGCCCTGCTCGAAGCCTTGGACGACGGCCGCGTCGCCCGCGCCAGCCTCGACGTCACCCATCCCGAACCGCTGCCGGAAGGCCATCCCTTCTACAGCCACCCCAAGGTCCGGCTGTCGCCGCACACCTCGGTCCACACGCCCGACACCCGCATCAACCTGGCGACCCGCTTCGCCGCGAACCTGATCCGCTTCCGGTCCGGCGCGCCCCTGGCCGACGTCGTCGACCTGTCGCGCGGCTATTGAGAGACACCGCATGACCGCCATCAGCCCGGCCCGAGCCTTCAACACCCAGGGTCCCCACCCCGCCAAGATCGAGACCGTGCTGCCGGAGTTCGGCTCCAAGGTCCTGCCCGTCCAGCCGACCCACGAGCAAGAGCGGCTCTATCGCAAGCAGCGGCTGGCCGCCTCGTACCGCCTGTTCGGCCGTTATGGCTTCGACATGGGCGGCGCGGGCCACATCACCGCCCGCGACCCGGAGCTGACCGACCACTTTTGGGTCAATCCSTTCGGCGTGCATTTCTCGCGGATCAAGGTCTCGGACCTGATGCTGGTCAGCCATGCCGGTGAGATCGTCCAGCCGCCGGCCAAGGTCCCAGCCCGACTGAACCGCGCCGCCTTCGCCATTCACTCCCAACTGCACGAGGCGCGGCCCGACGTGGTCGCCGCCGCCCATTCGCACTCGCTGTACGGCAAGGCCTGGTCGGCCCTGGGCCGGCTGCTGGATCCCCTGACCCAGGACTCGGCCGCCTTCTACGACGACCACGCCCTGTTCGAGGAGTTCTCCGGCGTGGTGCTGGACGCCAGCGAGGGCCAGAAGATCGCCCGCGCCCTGGGGCCGAAGAAGGCGGTGATCCTGCAGAACCACGGCATCCTGACCGTCGGCCAGTCGGTCGAGGCCGCCGTCTGGCGCTACCTGGCGCTGGAAAACGCCTGCCAGACCCAGCTGCTGGCCGAGGCCGCCGGCCCGACCAAGCCGATGCCGCCGCAGGTGGCCAAGCAC
>NZ_JBFTZS010000675.1:0-1668 GCF_056406675.1 Caulobacter sp. P1_B12_2
GGCGAGGACGTGGGCTTGGGCGTCGCCATCAGCTGCCGCTCGGGCGGCGGCGGGGTGGGTTGCGGCGGCTGGGGCGGCGTGGGCGCCGGCGCGGCGGAGGCCGCCGCTTCGGTGATGAAGCTCACCGACAGGGTCGCTTCGGGCGGCGTCGGCGGCGGACGCAACTGGGCGTAGATGAAGCCCCCGACGACGGCGGCGTGCAGCACGGCCACCGCGCCCAACGCCAGCAGGCGCTGGCGAGCGTCGATCTCGTTTGGCCCCTGATAGGCCACCTGATCACCCCCGACGGGAGCCGCCTTCAACATGCCGCTCGTCTATATGAGAATGCGTCGTAATTAAAGACGTAACGGCCGATATCCTGGGAGGCTCAGGTGGTGGCCCAGCGGCGCAGCAGGTTGTGATAAACCCCCGTCAGGCGCAGCAGGTCGGGGTTGGCCTGTCCCGCCAGCGGCGTGACGCCCTGGATCGCCTGGTCCAGGTCGTACAGGACGCTCCGCCGGCCGTCGTCGCCGACATGGCTCTCGATCCAGAAGAACGAGGCGATCCGCGCGCCCTGCGTGACCGGCGTCACCCGGTGCAGGCTGCTGGCCGGATAGAGGACCATGTCGCCGGCCGCCAGCTTGACGGGCTGCATGCCGAACGCGCTCTCGATCTGCAGCTCGCCGCCCTCGTACTCGTCGGGTTCGGACAGGAACAGGGTCGCGGCCAGGTCGGTGCGGATCGTCACGTCGCCGCGCGGAGCCCGCATCAGGGCGCTGTCGACATGGGCCCCGTAGGTGTCGCCGCCGGCGTAGCGGTTGAACTTGGGCGGATAGATCTTGTTGGGCAGGGCGGCCGAGATGAACAGCGGCAGCGACCCCAGCCGCCGCAGGATCTGCTCGCCCAGGGCGATGGCGACGGCGGCGTTGTCGTCGAGCTGGCTGTTGACCTTCTGCGAGCGGGCCAGGGGACCGGCCGTCGCCGCGCCGTCGATCCAGGGCGCGGCGTCCAGCTGACGCCGGAACGCGGCGACCTCGTCCTTGCTCAGCACACCGTCGATGGCGATCAGCATCCGTCGTCCCCCTGCCCGACTCGCCCTTGTCCAGCCAGGCGCACCTGGGCGCGACGCACGTCGGCCAGGGTCGCGCATCCGGCCATGGCCATGCAAATCTCGAGTTCCTCGCGCAGCATCCGGACCATGTGGGCCACGCCCAGCGCTCCGGCCACCGCCAGGCCGCAGGCCTGCAGCCGGCCCACCATCACGCCGTCCGCCCCCAGGGCGATGGCGCGGAAAATGTCCTCGCCCGAGCGGATCCCGCCGTCGAACAGCAGCGGGAAGTCCTCGCCCACCGCCGCGCGTACGGCCGGCAGGACCGACAGGCTGGACGGCGCGGCGTCCAGGGTGCGGCCGCCGTGGTTGGAGACCACCACCCCGACCGCGCCGGCGCGCTGGGCCTCCCGCGCGTCGTCGGGATGCAGCACGCCCTTGATCCACAGCGGCAGGCTGGTGTTGGAGACCAGCCAGTCGATGTCGGCCCAGGTCGGCGCGTCGCGCATGAAGCCCTGGAAGACCCGGCTCTGGCCCGGCTCGATGACGGTGGTCGGCGTCGCGTAGGGCTCGAGATTGACCGCCCGCGCCTCGCCGCGAAAACCGGCGCGCAGGGCCGAAGGCCCGACGGGCTTCACGGC
>NZ_JBFTZS010000676.1:0-1662 GCF_056406675.1 Caulobacter sp. P1_B12_2
AGGGGCGACTCTCCTATTGTTCGGTAGAGCTAACGCGCGAACGCTGGAAACGGGTTCCATCAGGGCGCAAAAACCGCACTTTGGGGAAAATGTGCCACTTACTCATTAGGTGCGAAAGAAGTGTTTCGCTAAGTATACGTCAAGTGAATAAAATCATTAATTTAGGTAATATATCAGTCGAGATTCCGACATATCGTGCTTGTTATAGCGTAGATAAATAAAGCTTGGATTCGTCATCAAACAAACAGGTCGCGTTTCTGTTTGATTTATGCTTCTATGAGGCGACGGATTATCCTGCCGCCTCACCGAAAGCCCCCGAACCATGGACGTCGAACACCGAGAATTCGGTGATGCGGCCGTTCGCCATGTCGGGTCTGACGACCGGCTCAGCGAAGCCCAGCATCGCATCGCCAACAATCTGGCCCTGATCGCGGGCTACACCCGGCTGCAGGCCACGCGCCTGCAGAAGGCCGGTCAGCCGCTGTCGGCCCGAGAGGCCTGCATCGTGCTGGAGGAGGTGGCGACCCGCATCGAGACCGTCGGGGAACTGCATCGCCTGCTGTCGGACGCGCCGGGGCGGGGCGAAGGCGGCGGCATCGACCTGGGCCGCTTCCTGGCCAAGCTGTGCGCCAGCCTGATGGAGACCGTCAGCTTCGCCGGCGACACCACCATCACTCACAGGGACTCGGGCGGCTGCCTGGTGCGGCCGGACCAGGCCACGCCGGTCGCCCTGGTCGTCAGCGAGCTGGTGACCAACGCTCTGAAATACGCCCATCCCACCGGCGTGGCCGGTCGGATCCTGGTGTCGTGCCGGTCGCTCGGCGGCGCGCTGGTGGTCGAGGTGATCGACGACGGCGTGGGGCTGAGCGAGGCTTTCGACCCGCTCACCGACGGTGGCCTCGGCTTCCGCGTGGTGCGCGGCCTGGCCCGCCAGCTGGGCGCGGATCTCGTCTATCAGTCCAGCGRCATCGGCCTGACCGTGCGACTGACCCTGGGCGCCGAGGATGAGCATCGAGTCATCCCTCTCTGGCCTAATCGAGGGGCGTGATCGGGACTAAACGATCGCGTTCGAGGGTTTTACCTGATGGTGGCCCCGATACGGATGTTGCAACCTGAGCGGGCTTGCAAGCGTCGGGGTGTCCTCCCCCGATTCCCCTCGACGCGCTGGGCCGCCTACTTCCGACGGGGCGAGTTCAGCTGCAGGCCGAGAGCCGGCCGGGGTGTCCCGACGCACGAATTCGGCCGGCTCTCCCCCATTTCTCCCGCTAGGTCGCAGCCGTCCGCTCAGGGCGCGATCTTGGGCGCTTCCGGCGCTTCCTCGACCGGCATGTCCATGCCGCCCAGACCCGCCGCCTTCATCGCGTCGCGCAGCTTGGTGACCGGTTCGCCGGTTCCGGTGGTGAAGCTCAGCGTGCCGGACTCGGCGCGGTTTTCAGCCAGGTTGCTGAAGGCCGGACCGCCGGGCGCGGCGGGGTTCAGCGCGACGGCGTAGGTCTTGCCGGGCAGCGTGGTGCACAGCAGGACGAAGGTCTTGTTGTCGTTGAGCAGGCGAGGGGTCTTCAGGCAGTTCAGCTTGTCGCCGTCCGCGCCCAGGCCGTAGGCGAAGTCGCGCGGCGTCATCTGCTGGTCGAACGCCACCTTCAGGACCAGCACCCCCGGAGC
>NZ_JBFTZS010000677.1:0-1659 GCF_056406675.1 Caulobacter sp. P1_B12_2
CCCCCTCCGTCACGACGCGTATCCGCATCGCGCCACCTCCCCCGCGTTGCGGGTGAGGAGTGGGCGGGTGAGGAGAAGGCGCGGTCCTCCAGCGTGCAGTCCCAATCGCTCATCAGCACGTCGGGCGCCCGCACCTCGACCCCATGCTCCCGCGCGTCGCGGACCAGCTGGGCCGGTTGGTAGAAGCCCATCGGCTGGGAGTTGATCAAGGCCGCGCAGAACACGTCGGGCCAGGCCCATTTGATCCAGGCCGAGACATAGACCAGCTTGGYGAAGCTGGCCGCGTGGCTTTCCGGGAAACCGTACGAGCCGAAGCCCTCGATCTGTTTGAAACACCGGGTGGCGAAGTCGCGCTCGTAGCCGCGCCGCACCATGCCCTCGACGAACTTGTCGCGATACTCGGCCGGGTCGCCCAGGTTCTTGAAGGTGGCCATCGCCTTGCGCAGGCCGTCGGCCTCGTCGGGCGTAAACTTGGCCGCCTCGATGGCCAGGCTCATCGCCTGCTCCTGAAACAGCGGCACGCCATAGGTGTTGCCGAGGATCTCCTTCAGCTCGTCCGGATGTCCGTGCTCCGGCGACGGCGCGGGCCACTCGGCCTTCTCCAGTCCCTGACGCCGCCGCAGATAGGGATGGACCATGTCGCCCTGGATCGGCCCGGGCCGGACGATCGCCACCTCGATCACCAGATCATAGAACTTGTTGGGCTTCAGCCTCGGCAGCATCGACATCTGGGCCCGGCTCTCGACCTGGAACACGCCCACGCTGTCGGCCTTGGACAGCATGTCGTAGACTCCCTTCACCTCGACCGGCACGTCGGCCAGGTCGGTGATCGGCTGGCCGTGGTCGGCGCGCAGCATGCCGAACGCCCGCTGGATCGCGGTCAGCATGCCCAGGGCCAGCACGTCGACCTTCATCAGCTTGAGGCTGTCGATGTCGTCCTTGTCCCATTCGATGAAGGTGCGGTCCTTCATCGCCGCGTTGCCGATCGGCACGGTCTCGTCCAGTCGCCGCTTGGTCAGGACGAAGCCGCCGACGTGCTGCGACAAGTGGCGAGGATGCTGCAGCAGCTCGGTGGCCAAGACGATGGCGCGCTTGATCTGTGGGTTGGTCGGATCAAGCCCCGTCTGCTGGATATGCTCATCGGGCAGGCCATCGCCCCAGCTGCCCCAGACGGTGTTGGCCAGGATGGCGGTGATGTCCTCGGTCAGGCCCAGGGCCTTGCCGACGTCGCGGATGGCGCTGCGCGGACGGTAATGGATCACCGTGCCGCAGATGGCGGCGTATTCCCGGCCATAGCGCTTGTAGACGTACTGCATCACCTCCTCGCGCCGCTCGTGTTCGAAATCGACGTCGATGTCCGGCGGCTCGCCGCGGTTCTCGGAGATGAAGCGGGTGAACAGCAGGCGGTGCTCGGTGGGATCGATCGCCGTCACCCCCAGGCAGAAACAGACCGAGGAATTGGCCGCCGAGCCGCGCCCCTGGCACAGGATTCCCATCTCCCGCGCCTTGTGGACGATGTCGTGCACGGTGATGAAGTAGTTGGGGTAGTCCATCTTGGCGATCAGCCGCAGCTCCTCGCGCAACTGGTCGGCGACCTTGGGCGACACGCCGTTCGGGTAACGCCAGGCCGCGCCCTGCCAGGTCAGATCGGTCAGGTGC